>PMUF01000223.1 GCA_003167015.1 Chitinophagaceae bacterium
GTGGTCGGGCAGGGCAAGAATAGTGTGGCCATCAATACCAGCATCGTCCGGATGGAATCAATCGATTCCTTCAATAGCTTTTACCCGATGGAGGTGATTGCCACTGCAAAAGAGACGGCCACTCTGAAGGCGACGTATAAGGACGATCCTTACCTGATCTTTCCGGAGGATAGGCTGCATTCGATCCGCATGCGGGAGGATCTGCCTTACCGGTGGATTAAGAAGGGGTCAGGGGGGACGGTGCAGGGGACGGCTGATAAGGGAGAATATTTTGCGTNNGGCGGGGGGCGGGATCATCCCTGCGGGCGCCAGTTCCTGCATCAATACCGGCGGCATCGATTACCAGGGGCATCCTTTTACCAAGAGGGTTGATGTGGAGGCAGGGCAGGTGCAGGCGCTTTGGTGCGGCATCGATATTCCTGCCGGCACACCGCCGGGTGTCTATACGGGAACGGTGACGGTGATGGCGCATCCGGCGGGGAAAGGTAGTGGGCATAGCGGAGGAGAGGCGGATGCCAATACATTCGGTTGCGTCATGCCGGCGGCCACGGGCGCCTGGCGCCGGACGATTCACCTGCGCATTATCGTGAGCGATCAATTGGCCGAGGACGGCGGAGCGGGCACCCCGCAAAAGATGACCCGGCTCAAATGGCTGAATTCTACTCTCGCGCAAGACAATACCGTCATTGCACCCTATACTCCGCTGGATATCCGCGGCGATACCCTGATCAGGCCCCTGGGCAGGAGCATCCGTCTCAGCCGCCAGGGGTTTCCCGAACAGATACAGACCTGGTTCACCCCCGAAATGACGGATACCACCGACCACCCCAACAGCCTGCTGGCCGAGAATATCCATTTCCATTTTATCCGAGCGTCCGACGGCAAGGATATTCGGTTGACGCCACAGGGTGTGCAATTTATACAGCGGTCACCCGGTACCGTCAGATGGACCGCTGCCGGCACTTCCGACGAATTGCGGATGGATGTGAGCGCAGCCCTGGAGTTTGACGGTTTTTTGTCCTATACCGTCAAAGTAACTGCGTTGACTGACCTGGACCTGAAGGATATCGATATGCATATCCCCTTTCAACCCGACATGGGCAAATACATGATGGGGCTGGGACTGAAGGGAGGGTATCGGCCGGACAGCATGTACCGATGGAAATGGGATGTTGCACATAAGAACCAGGACGGGGCCTGGATCGGCGAGGTCAATGCCGGCCTGCAATTTTCCCTTCGGGACGAGCATTATGTGCGGCCGCTGAACACGAACTTTTACCTGCAAAAGCCACTGTTAGCGCCGTCCTCCTGGGCCAATGGCGGCAAAGGAGGTATCGATGTAGGGATCAAAGGCAGGTCCATGCTGGTCAATAACTACAGTGGGGCCCGGCACCTCAGCAAAGGCGACACTCTCTTCTATAATTTCAACCTGCTCATTACACCTTTCCATACGATCAATACGGATTTTCAATGGGCGACCCGGTTCTATCACGCCTATGCCGGCCTCGATTCGATCAAGGCCACCGGCGCTACCGTCGTGAATATCCATCATGCTACGCCGATCAATCCCTGGATCAATTATCCTTTCATCGAGTGGAAAAGGATGAAGGGATATATCGATACTGCTCACCGGCTGGGGCTGAAAGTGAAGATCTATAATACCGTCAGGGAACTGTCCGATCATGCATACGAGCTGTTTACGCTGAGGAGCCTGGGGAACGAGATCTATACACCCGGTCCGGGCGGCGGATTCAGCTGGCTGCAGGAGCATGTCGGGGACAATTATATCCCGGCCTGGTTTGTTCCCGAACTCAAGGATGCGGCTCTGATCAATAGCGGGATGAGCCGCTGGCATAACTATTATGTAGAAGGAATGAATTGGTTAGTGCAAAATGTGGGTATAGATGGTATTTATCTCGACGACGTCGCCTTTGACCGTGTGACCATGAAACGGATCAAGCGGGTGCTGACAGCGGGCGGCCATCCGGGCATCATCGATCTCCATTCGGCCAACCAGTATAATCCCCGTGACGGGTTCAACAACAGCGCCAATTTGTATATGGAGCATTTCCCTTATCTAAACCGGCTCTGGTTCGGTGAATACTTCGACTATGAGAAGAACCCGCCCGATTTCTTTCTGACCGAGGTCAGCGGTATCCCCTTTGGGCTGATGGGGGAAATGCTGGAAGGCGGCGGCAATCCCTGGCGGGGGCTGGTCTTTGGGATGACGAACAGGATACCCTGGACGCCTACTGCCGATCCCCGGCCGATCTGGAAAGCCTGGGACGATTTCGGCATGCAGGGCACAAAGATGATCGGTTACTGGAGTCCTTCCTGCCCCGTGAGGACAGATCATCCGACAATTTTGGCGACGGTATATGCCAAAAAGGGTGCGGCACTGGTGGCATTGGCGAGTTGGGCCCCGGCGGATACGACAGTCAGGTTGCAGATCGACTGGCAGCGGCTTGGGATCGACCCGGCGCATGCGGTCATCGAAGCGCCCGCGATCGATAACTTCCAACCACAGAAGACATTTGCCATTGGCGAGGCTATCCCGGTGCAAAAGGGAAGGGGGTGGTTGCTAGTGATCCGAAAGATGTAATTTTAGCGCATGAAACTTTACAAAACCAAAAAGGGCAATGTATTGGAGTACCAGAACAAGTTCTGGCTGCTGGAGCAAGCCTGGGATGAGCTGATCAACCGGGATGATCTGCATGGGCATCTGGCGAAGGCCGTCCGGCCGGGTGGAGAATTATCCGCTCTGGAGGCCGCCGATTTGCTGGAGCAGGATTTGATGGCGCCGATCGGCAGCCAGGAGGTATGGGCAGCGGGAGTCACCTACCTGCGAAGCAGGGATGCGCGGATGGAAGAATCCAAAGATTCCGGCGGGG
Source organism: Chitinophagaceae bacterium (assembly GCA_003167015.1). Lineage (GTDB taxonomy): Bacteria > Bacteroidota > Bacteroidia > Chitinophagales > Chitinophagaceae > Puia. The sequence goes on from PMUF01000223.1 coordinate 2,892, forward strand.
CCAGTTTTTACGATAAGGTCTATGAGGCGGAGCGACCCGAGCTCTTCTTCAAATCCCAGCCTCAACGGGTAGCCGCCCACGGCGAGAAGGTCTATATCCGCCGTGACTCCANNGCCGGAGCCCGAACTCACGCTGTTCATCAATTCGCAAGGCCTGATCCAGGCCTATACCATCGGCAACGATATGAGCAGCCGCAGTATCGAGGGGGAAAACCCGCTGTATCTTCCCCAGGCGAAGGTCTACGAGCGCAGTGCGGCATTGGGGCCCTGTTTATTTGTTCCTTCTACACCCATCTCTCCGGACACCATTATCCGGATGACGATCCACCGGGATGGCGGCGGCGTCTATCGGGGCGAAGTTGCGATCAGCCAGATCAAGCGGTCCCTGACCGAACTGGCCGGCTGGCTGTACCGGGAATCCGACTATATCCATGGCTGCTTTCTGATGACCGGGACCTGCCTGGTACCCGGCAATGATTTTACCCTGCGGGAGGGCGATAATGTAGAGATCAGCATCGACGGCATCGGCACGTTGAACAACATTGTCAGTTATAAGCCGCAGGGGCGGTATGAGGAGGGGCTGATCTAAAGGGTATCTATGGCAAAAATGAACTGGCAACAACTTTACAGTGCGGTGAGGACGGGATCTGAGACGCGGTCCGGCGGGACGAGCAGTGTCCGCACCTCTTTTCTCCGGGACTATGACCGGATCATTTTTTCTTCCGCCTTCCGGCGGCTTCAGAACAAGACGCAGGTATTTCCTATGCCGGGCCCGGTGTTCGTCCACAACCGGCTGACTCATAGCCTGGAGGTAGCCTCTGTCGGCCGGTCGCTGGGAAAATCCGTCGGAGATGCGCTGAGTGAAAAATACACCGGTTGGGGTGAAGCGATCCGGGAATTCTATAAATACGAATTACCGGCGGTCATCGCCGCAGGCTGTCTGGCCCATGATATCGGCAATCCTCCTTTCGGGCATTCCGGAGAAGATGCCATCCGCAATTTCTTCAGGGAACTGGAGGGAGAGGCGCAACACCGTTTTTCGGCGGAGCTGACGTTGAACCAGCAGCGGGACTTTCTTTATTTCGAAGGGAATGCGAATGCCTTTCGGACCCTGACCCATCATTTCAATGAGCCTTCAACCGGCGGTTTCAGGCTGACATATGCCACACTGGCCTCTATCGTGAAATATCCCAGCGATTCTCTCAACGGGTTCGACAAGCGGCAGCTGGTCACCAAGAAATCAGGCTTTTTCGATTCGGAAACCGGCACTTTTACGGGTATTGCCGAAGCATTAGGTATTCCGAAACTGGCTGCGGATAAGAATGTATTCGCCCGACATCCTTTTGTCTACCTGGTAGAAGCGGCGGATGATATCTGTTACCGGATCATCGATTTCGAAGATGCCCACCGGCTGAACATCATTTCTATCGATACCATCAGCGACCTGTTCCTTTCCTTTTTCGACAACGAGCAGGGGTATGACGCCCGCGATCGCGTGGAGCGCGTCTTCCATGAGATCAACGATGACAACCAGAAGGTGCAGTTCCTCCGTGCCAAACTGATCAACCTGCTGATCTTCCGGGTGCGGGATATTTTTATGCAGCATGAGGAAGAATTGCTGAGTGGCACGCTGCCCAAATCACTCATAGATTATCTCCCTCCCCGGGAGTCGGCGCTGATAAAAAGGATCGATGTCTTTTCCGTACAGCATATCTATAATCACCGCTCCGTGGTGGAAATAGAGATCGCCGGCTACAATGTCATCGGCGGGATGCTGAAGGAATTTGTCGGCGCACTATTGAATCCCCATTCGAATAAGTCAGAGAAATTGTTGCAGCTGATCTCCAAACAATTCGTCATTACCGGTGAAGCCGGACATCTTTACAGCGATATCCAGTCTGTCGTCGACTTTATTGCGGGGATGACCGATCTGTATGCGGTCGATTTATACCGCAAGATGACCGGGATGGCTTTCCCGCAAATTCGTTAACTGCATAACCGGTTCCGCCTGGCATAATAATTTTAGCTGCATCCATTAAAAGAAATAACTATTTTATGTTCAATAAATTTCCAATTTCTTTTCACTATGATGGAAAGGAATACAACGGCCAGATCAAACCGCTGGAAACGGGTGCTTTTCGCGGGAGGCCCACTGCTTTCCAGGTCTTTTTGAACAACGTCTATTATGGGCTGGTCAAACAGAAAGGAATGGACTGGGAAACGGATTCCCCAAAATGCGCCATCATGGTGGACGTTATAGGCAATCATATTTACGATTGGTACGAATAGACGTAAATTAAAATTGGCAGTGTGGTCTAATTGGTCCTCATCAATTTTGAAAAAATCTTCCATCTTAGGCTTTCCTTAGAAGAAAGTATAATGATTACTCCTGCTGATAAAAAAGCGTTGAAGAAATTCGGCGAAAATTTGCGAAAACTCCGGAAGGAGAAAGGCCTCAGCCTGCGTGAAATGTCTTATGCATGCAGCATCGACAACAGTAAGATCGCCAAGATCGAAAAGGGAATGATCAATATCACTTATACTACCTTATTGCAGCTGGCTTCGGCCCTCGAAGCCCAACCTTCGGCGCTGGTGGATTATGAATCAGAATAGCCGGATGGTTAAAGCCGGGTTTCCCCGTATATATACCAGGGAATCGGATTCCCCGGCTCATTTTTTTGTCCACTGCTGTTCCTCCATGTAATCATTTATTCATTTTACCTGATTTTAATTCATTCTGCATGGACAGGAACGAAAAAGCATTGCATTCATTCGGCCAACGGCTGACCCAACTGCGTAAGGAAAGAAATCTCAGCATCCCCGATCTGGCGGCCCGCACCGGTCTGGACGCGAGGCACATAGGCCGGATAGAAGCGGGGGAAGTCAATATCCTGGTTTCTACGGTGTTTAAATTGGCGAAGGGTCTGGGCGTATCACCGGGGGAATTGTTGTGACGGGAAAAATACCTCGTTTTTTTCCTATTGCAGGAGGGCCGGAGAAGGAGTATTTTGATATAAATATATATTCTATGACAACGCTTGTGGGAATCTTCTTCTCCTTCATCTCCATCCTCGGCCTGCTGAAAGGCCAATCGAAAAAAGTTATTCGCAAGATCGTCATTATCATCTTTTCCCTCCTGTTGATCCTGGCCCAGATACTCTTCATGGACAGTAAACTGGCGATAGAGAGCCAGGAATTTATCGGCGTCTCCGGCCTGGTCAGTGGTATCATTCTGATCCTGGCTTTCCAAAAGAACGAGGCGTGGTAACAGGTAATTTTCGCACATAAAAGATCAAAAATGGTGAAGCGCTGCGGGTGAGGGCGGACTAAATTGGGTTTTGGCCCCAATTGATTATTTTCACATCACATGAGCACCTATAAAGCGATCTTATTTTTTAGCCTGCTGGCGCCCCTTTTTGGCTCGGCCCAGCAACAGGCGGGACAACAACCCAATCCGGACAGCGTACGTACACAGCGGGCGCGAATGATTGCCCAGGCCAGCGAAGAATACAAACACAGAGTGTTCACACATGCCGATACCCTGCGCGGCACTAACGGGCCGGAACGATCATGGTGGGATATCCAGCGCTACGACATCACCGTAAAGCCCGACTTTTTGTCGAAGACGGCGCCCGGCGACGACCTGATCACCTATAAGGTGGTGAGCGCCGTGCAGCCCGGTATGCAGCTGGACCTGCAAGAACCTTTGCATATCGACAGCGTGATAGGGGATGACGGGCAGCAACTGAGCTTCACGCAGGAAGGCAATGCCTGGCATGTAAAAACGCCGCATCAGAAAGTCGGCAGCGTGCATACGGTGAGGGTCTACTTCTCCGGCATACCGCATGAGAGCACACGGCCGCCGTGGAGCGGCGGATGGACCTGGGCAACGGATTCGCTGGGCCGCCCGTGGATGACGGTGACCTGTCAGGGGCTGGGCGCTTCGATCTGGTATCCGTGTAAGGATTATCAGGGGGATGAACCGGACAAGGGCGCTTCGCTGACCATGATCGCTCCCGACACGCTGGTAGCGGTTTCCAATGGCCGGTTGCAATTCAAGAAGGACAATGGCGACGGCTCAATGACCACAAAATGGGCGGTGGTCAACCCGATCAGCAATTATTGCATCATTCCATATATCGGCAAATACGTCACTTTCCATGAGGACTTCAAGGGTGAGAAAGGGCATCTGGACCTGGACTACTGGGTGTTGGACTATAACCTGGAAAAGGCGAAGAGCTATATGCCCGAACAGGTACATAACATGCTGCACAGCATGGAGCATTGGTTCGGTCCTTATGCTTTTTATGAGGATGGCTACAAGCTGGTCGATGTGCAGCATACGGGGATGGAGCACCAGAGCGCCGTGGCCTATGGCAATCATTATGCCTATGGCTATCGGGGCAGGGACGGCAGCGGCACCGGCCTGGGGCTGAAATGGGATTTCATCATCATCCATGAGAGCGGGCATGAGTGGTTTGGCAATAACATCACATCCAAAGATCTGGCTGACATGTACATCCATGAAGGGTATACGAATTACAGTGAAACGTTATTCGTGGAATATATGTATGGCAGAGACGCCGGCAATGCCTATAATTATGGCATTCGCAAGGGCATCCGTAACGACCGGCCGGTGATCCCCCGCTATGGGGTGAACGAGCAGGGCAGCGGCGATATGTATCCCAAAGCCAGCAATATGCTGCATTCCATCCGCCATAGTATCGACAATGACGAGCTGTTCCGTCAGATCCTGCGGGGGATGAATAAAGACTTCTATCATCAGACCGTGACGACGCAGCAGATCGAGCATTACCTGTCCTCTCACGCCGGATTCGATTATCAGAAGGTATTCGACCAATATCTCCGGACGACACAGATACCCGACTTCGAATATTATTTCAGCGATGACCATCAAAAGGTGTTCTACCGCTATTCGAATTGCGTGACCGGTTTCAACCTGCCGCTGGTGCTGCAGAATGGCCAGGCGAAGATCCGCATCCTGCCCACGGATCAGTGGGGCAGTACCGTGCTGAAGGACGGACAAGCCGGGCTGTTCAGCGAAGACAGTATCGAAAAGATGTACTACATTAATGTGAAAGCTGGGGGTAGATGATGATACGAGCAGCATTTTTTATAGCGGTCAGTTGTGTTGTGAGCTATGCCTACGGGCAATCTTATGTGCCGGAATATGCTGATGCGGAGATGAAGGTACGGCCGGCTGTTGCCGTGCAGGCGTATCCCTTTTCGATCAGGGATGTGCGGCTGCTGGATGGCCCTTTCAAACAGGCTATGGAGGCGGATGCCCGTTACCTGCTGGAGATCGAGCCGGACAGGTTGCTGTCGGACTTCAGGGTGCATGCGGGGCTGGCGCCCAAGGGGGAGAAATATGGCGGCTGGGAATCGTCCGGTCTGGCGGGGCATACGCTGGGGCATTATCTGTCGGCGTGTTCGATGGAATATGCGGCGACGGGGGATGGGCGGTTTGGCGAGCGGGTGAATTATATTGTTAGTGAGCTGGCTGCATGTCAAAAGGCGAGGGCGGCGACCACGACGGCGGTGAGCATGGCCGGCTATATCGGGGCGATTCCGCGGGAAGATACGTTGTGGGCTGAAGTGTCAGCCGGTAAGATCCGCAGCCGCGGGTTCGATCTCAATGGGGCATGGTCTCCCTGGTACACCGTCCACAAGGTCATGGCGGGTCTGCTGGATGCCTATCTCTACTGCGACAATGCCATGGCGCTGCGGGTAGAAAAAGGGATGGCGGATTGGACGGGCACCATTGTAGGGCATTTGTCCGATTCGGTGCGCCAGAAGATGCTGCTGTGCGAATATGGGGGAATGAATGATGTGCTGGCCAATACCTATGCTATTACCGGGGATAAGAAATACCTGGACCTCTCCTACGAGTTTCATGACCGGCGTATCCTCGACAGCCTGTCGCAGTGGCTGGATGATCTGGCCGGCAAGCATTCCAATACACAGATCCCGAAGGTCATCGGTTGCGCGCGGCGTTATGAACTGACGGCTGATGGCCGGGATAGTAGCATTGCGGAATCGTTCTGGTCCATTATCGTCCACGATCATTCTTACGCCACCGGAGGTAACAGCGATTATGAATACCTGGGGCAGCCGGGCAAGCTGAATGACGAGCTGACGGATAATACTACCGAGACCTGCAACACCTACAATATGCTGAAGCTGACGAGGCATTTATTTGCCTGGCATCCTTCGGCTGCATTGATGGACTATTATGAGAAGGCGTTGTACAATCATATCCTCGCTTCACAGGACCATGCAGATGGGATGATGACTTATTTCGTGCCGCTGCGGATGGGGGGAAGAAAGGAATACAGCGATGCGTTCAATACCTTTACTTGTTGTGTCGGCTCCGGAATGGAGAACCATGTCAAATATGGGGAGAGCATCTATTCCCGGGGCAGTGACGGCAGCCTGTACGTCAATCTATTTATTCCTTCGCGGCTGAACTGGAAGGAAAAAGGGGTGGTGGTGGAACAGACGACGAAGCTGCCTGCCGATGATGAGGTGCGGTTGACCCTTGTGGAGACGCGGGCCGGAAGTCGGTTCGCGGTGCGGATCAGGAAGCCGTATTGGGCGGGGCCGGGTTTGACGGTGACCGTGAACGGGGTGGCAGTCAAGCATCTTGTGACGGGTTTAGATGGATACCTGGTCATCAAGCGGATTTGGAAAAAGGGGGATCGGATAATGGTCCGGCTGCCGGAATCTTTTCACACCGAGGCCATACCTGACAATGCGTCGAGGGTTGCGCTTTTTTACGGGCCGGTGTTGCTGGCCGGTGAGCTGGGTTCGACCGAGCCTGATCCTGTCAAGGGCATTCCTGTGCTGGTGGCGGCTTCGGGAGATCCGAATCAGTGGGTGCAGCGGGTAGATGATGAGGGGCTGGTGTTTCGCACAAAGGCCGTCGGGCAGCCGGGGGATGTGACGCTGATACCCTTCAACCGGACGGAAAAGGAATATTACAGCGTATACTGGGACCTGTTCACGCCGGCAACGTGGGCCGTCCAGCAGGAGCGATATAAAGAAGACCGGGTGAAGGCGCAGGAACTGGAGGATCGGACGATCGACCGGCTGCGGCTGGGCGAGATGCAACCGGAAAGGGATCATTCCTTTACGGGAGAGAATCTGCATTCAGGCGAGGCGCATGGGCGGCAATGGCGTGGGACGGAAGAGGGCGGTTACTTTTCCTTTGTGATGAAGGTGGATTCTTCGGCCGCCAATACCATCCTTTGTTCTTACTGGGGGGATGACCACCGGGGCCGGATCTTCGATATCCAGGTCGACGGGCAGACGATTGCCACGCAGAACCTGGGATCGTTCAAGCAAAATAAATTCTATGATATCGGCTATCCGGTTCCTCCGGCTTTAGTGAAGGGCAAGCAATCGGTGACGGTGAAGTTTGTGGCACATTCGGCGCACAACGGGGTGGGCCCGGTATCGGGGACGATCAGGATGGTAAGGAGTTGACGACGTTCTGAAAATAGCTGCCGACGTATTCGCTGGGGGACTTCCCGGTGACGCTCTTGAAGACCCGGTTGAAATTGGTGATGCTGTTGAACCCGCAGTTGTAGGCCACCGTGGCGATGCTATCGTACTGGCCGTCGGTGAGCTTTTTACAGGCTTCGTTGATGCGGACTTCATTGAGGAAGCTGACGAAGGTATGCAGGGTATGTTTTTTAAAATACCGGCAGAAAGCCTGGGGCGTCATGTGCGCCTGTTTGGCGACGTCCTCGAGGGTGATCGGCCGGTCGTATTGTTGCATGATATAGTTATAAATGGCTCCGATGCGGATGCCTTCATGTTCGCTGTAGGCGACGGGCTGCGACCGGGCGGACAGGGGTGTCAATTCCTGGCAGGAACTCAGCTGTTTCAGGAGTTCGATAAAATGGATCAGCTGGTCGACGCCGCTGGACTGCTGGATGAGGAGCATTTTCTCTGCGATCTCATCGACGTGTTCGGGCGGCACTTTGAAGCCTGACTGTTGGTTCTGGAGGAAATTCTTGACGTTTTTAATTTCCGGCAGCTCGAAAAAGGAATCCAGCTGTCCTTTGACATTGAAGAAGATGTTCAGGGTCTGGACCGTTTTGCTGCTGGACGGGGAAAAATAGGAGGGGTCGCTCTTAAAAACATGAGGCAGGTTAACCCCCAGCCAGTAGATTTCGCCGCCGCGGAACGAATACATATTGTTTTCGGCTACCAGGGTGCCTTCTCCCTGCTGGATCCAGGTCAGCTGGATCTCCTGGTGGCGGTGCAGGTGTGGATAAAAATGAGGGAGCACATCTTTTTGCACGATGACGGTCTTGTCACGCGGCACAGGAATAGTGAATTGAAGTACTTTCATCACGTCAGTATTGGCAAAATGGTTGAGAGCATGAATTTACTGAATTTGCGGATATTGTCCCTCTATTATTAAAATCCGGCATAATTTGGTTAAAATATGGCTATAGGATGGCAAAACAGGTTAAAATAAGTGTATAATGGGGCAGCCTGTCGATTGCCGATAGCGCTTACTTTTGCTGGATGAACAAGAATGTCGTCGTCGTTGGAGGAGGGATCATCGGATTGAGCACTGCCTATTACCTTCAAAAGACCGGCCACCAGGTCATCGTGCTTGACAGATCGGATTTCATGGATAACTGCTCGTATGGCAATTGCGGTTATGTTTGTCCCAGTCATTTCATTCCTCTGGCTACGCCGGGTATTGTCCGGCAGGGGTTAAAATGGATGCTGAATTCCCAAAGCCCTTTTTATGTACAGCCGCGCCTTAGCCGGTCGTTGATCGACTGGGGGATCAAGTTCATGAAGAGTGCGACGGCGGAACATGTCGAGCGGTCCGCTGTGCCGCTGAAAGAGATTGCTATGCTCAGCCAGTATGAATATGAGCATAACTGGCTGCCGCTGCCGCATTTCGACTTTGCCTATGAGCACCGGGGGCTGCTGGAGATCTGCCAGACGGAAGCTGCAGCCGAGCATGCGCGTCATACGGTGGAAAAGGCGCATGAGCTGGGGTTGGAGGCAGACTGGCTGGACCACGCCGCCATGCAGGAAAAAGAGCCGCATACCGTCATCAATGGGCTGGGTGCCATTTTCTTCCGTTGCGATGCGCATCTCTATCCCGATAAATTGATGCGGGGGCTGATCCGGCTGCTCGAGGAGTCCGGGGTGAAGCTGCTGCCCCATGAGGAAGTCCTGCGATTCGAGACGAGTGGGGCGGGCGTAACAAAAGTCATCACTGCCAATCGTGCTTTCGATGCGGAGACAGTCGTGCTGGCTACAGGTTCCTGGAGCCGGGAGATCGTCGGGCTGCTGGGGACCAGGCTGCCGCTGGTGGCCGGCCGTGGTTATTCCGTTACCCTGCAGGATTCACCTTACCGGGTAAACCATCCGGCCATCCTGGTAGAAGGGCGTGCGGCCATTACGCCGATGGATGGTAACAAAATACGCTTTGGCGGTACGATGGAAATCACTTCTACCACTACTCCTCCCCGGTATGCCCGGGTCAGGGGCATCCTGAATGCCGTGAAGAGGTTCTTTCCCGAGTTCGATGTACCCATGCCGCCGGTCGAAAAGATCTGGTATGGATATCGTCCCTGTTCGGCGGACGGGCTGCCTTATATCGGCCGGATAAAGAAATATAACAACGTGATTGTTGCCACGGGGCATTCTATGCTGGGGCTGAGTTTAGGTGCGGGTACGGGTAAACTGGTGAGCGAACTGGTCAATGAGCAGCCGGCGAGCATCGATCTTTCGCCGTTTTCGGTGGAAAGGTTTGGCTAGGCCACGGGAAGCGGGGACGATGGGGGTAGAGTCGGGGACGTCTTAACGCCGCTGGTTGATGACCCTGGCAACCATCTGCTTATAAAAATCTCCTACGGGAATCTCTGTTTTGCCGATATATACGAGGTCGCGTTTGACTGCGGTTATCTTGCCGACGGATACCAGGAATGACTTATGGGTGCGGACAAAGGCATCGCCCGGAAGCTTTTCTTCCATATCCCTGAGGCTCATTCGCGTGAGGATGGGTTTATTAGGCTCGCTTGACAAATGGATACGAATATAATCCTTCAGCCCTTCGATATATTCGATATCCGAAACGGTGACTTTTACCAGGCTATACTCTACATTCACAAACAGGAAATCGGGTATTTTCCCCCCCGGTGCACCGCCTGTTTGTTGCGTCTGTTGCAAGTGGAACAGGTCACTCGCCCGGTTGCAGGCCTTGATCCAGCGTTCGAAGGAAAACGGTTTTAAAAGGTAATCCACAACCTGAAGATCAAATCCTTTTAGCGCATATTGCTCATAAGCTGTCACCAGGATCACCAGCGGCGGCTTCTGTAAGGACTGGAGGAATTGCAGGCCGTTCAGCCCCGGCATCTGGATATCCAAAAACATAAGGTCGACCTGGCTGGTTTGCAGGATGGTGTAGGCCGCCATCGGATTTTTGCAGGTGGCGACCAACTGCAGGAATGGCACCTGCCGGATATTATCCTCCAGGATATCCAGGGCGGGAGTCTCGTCATCTACAGCCAGGCACCTGATCATTGTAAAGGGATATTTAAGGTGGTGATAAACCAATTCTCCGCCAGGATCACATTGGCATGATCTTTATTTCCTGTAGTCAATTCAAACTGGCCCGGGTAGATCAGTTCCAGCCTCTTTCTCAGGTTCTTCAGCCCGATGCCGGCCGGGCGGCTGCCGGATGTCCCGATCAGCGGGTTGTACCGGTTCCTGACTATCATGCTCAACCGATCAGCTGCAACCGCCCGGATATCGATGCCGATCTCCGGTTGCCCGACCAGCCCGATGCCATGCTTGAAGGCATTTTCCACCAGCGGGATCAGCAACATGGGCTCGATATACCGGTTATCCAGCAGACCCGAAGTATTGAACTGCACCGTGACATCGTCCCCGAACCTGAGCAGTTGCAGATCGATATACGCCCGTAAATACCGAATCTCGTCCTCCAGGCTGATCTTTTCATTGTTGGTGTCGTACAACATATAACTCATCAACCCGGCCAGTTCCAATAGCACCGGCTCCAGGAGATCTGACTTCCGTCGCGCCAGCAACACCATGCTGTTGAGGACGTTCAGCATAAAATGCGGATTGACCTGGCCCCGCAAAAAGGACAGCTCGGTCCGCAGATGTTCCGTCTCTTTCTCTTTGCGGTTTTTCTCCAGCCTCAACGTCTCCCTGAAAGCCCCCACGCACGCACTGGCCATGATGAAGAACTGCACCGGGAGCATCCGTCGCAGAATAGCCCGCAGCAGCTGTACACCGGATGGCAGATCTGTCGTAACATAATAGAACAATACCGGCAACGCGGCAGCGGCCAGCCAGGCGCCTGCTAATGATAACACATACACGCCAATCTTTTTCCTGAAGAGATACCTGGGCATCAGCCAATAAGCATGCAGGTAAAAGACCGCCATAAAAGACAATCCCGATACCAGCAGTTGTGTACCGGTTATCGGAATCTCATTCATCCCCGGATTATGCGGCCGGAACAAAAAGACGGAGATAAACAATACCGCCCAGAGACTGATATGCGCCAATACAATATATATCCGCCGGGACCTGATCATATTGCTAAATTACCTAATAAACCACGGACGTTGCCGAATCGACCGTATGCGCGCTGAAGTAGCCCAAAGCTCCGTTGCTGATATTGGAAGTCGGATTGGCCGGCGATGCCGTGGTACTGAAAGCACCGGCCCCCCCTGATTGGATCAACTGATAAAAGTAATTATAGACGTTCTCGTCGATGCAATACATGTTGACCTTCACTTCATCGCCCTGGAAAAGATAGGAGGTGTCATTGTACAAGGTATAGTTGATATATTTCCCATCCGACAACCTGTCGTCGAAGACGAAGAGATCTTTGGTGATCTGCGTCCCATTCACGAATTCCACGAATTGATAATAGTTCTTTACCCCGGCCGGGTCCTGAAAATCGGCAATCGCGTCAATCTGTTTATTCCCGAACCCGCTGAGCTGCGAGAAACCGATGGAATCCAGCGGAACCGGCATGGGCATGGTAGACGACGCCGTATAATTCTTTTGCTGCGACGTCACCGACAGGGTATAGGTATGNNTGTCGCTGACGATCACCGACGCACCGGATACGGGGGGAAACGTATTGTTTTCATAAAAACCTACGGTCTGACTGAGCGACACGGTGTAAGGCCCCGGCAGATTGGTGATTTCTCCCTCGATGACGATCTCGGCAGGCGCAGTATTCAGCTTGAGGGTGACAGTCTTCTTACAGGAGCAGGCCAGGAGTGCCGCACTAAACAGGATGAGTTTATGATAGTTCATGGAAATTAAAATTTGAAGTTATAGGTCACGGAAGGCACCCAACGGAATAAGGCATACTGAACCGCCTCGGTCTTGGTCGGATTGCCGGGATCCTGCTGGAAGCTGATACTATAGGGATTTTCCCTGCCGTAGGCATTGTACAACGAGAAGTTCCAGTTGCTGTCGAACTTCTTCGTCTTTTTCCCCTGCAGGGTAGCCGACAGGTCCAGCCGGTTATAAGGCGGCATCCGATAGCCATTCCGCTTGGTATATAGAAAAGCCACCTGCCCGTCGACCTCATATTTCCCGCTCGGCCAGGTGACCGCATTGCCCGTATAATAGACGAAATCTCCCGACAAAGTCCACTTCTTATTGAGTTTATAGATTCCGACCACGGAGAGATCATGCGTCCTGTCCTGATTGGCCGGATACCAGGAGTCGTCATTCACTTCCCCGAATCTTCTCTCTGTCCTGGATAACGTATAGCTGATCCAGCCGGTCATCCGGCCGACCTTCTTTTTGGCGAAAAGCTCCAGCCCATAGGCACGGCCAATCCCATAGATCAGCTGCGACTCCACATACTCATTGGCAATCAGCTGCGCGCCATTCTTATAATCGATCTGGTTCTGCATATACCGGTAATAGACCTCCGCCGAAAACTCATAGGCGTTATTGTCCGCATTCCTGAAGTATCCCGTCGAGACCTGGTCGGCTATCTCCGGCTTGACATTGTTGCTGCTGGGGATCCAGACGTCCGTGGGATTGGAAGAAGTCGAATTGGATAGCAAATGCAGGTTCTGCGTGGTCCGGGTATACGCGAATTTAATACTGCTATTGTCGGTCAACCGATAGCTCATCGAGAAACGAGGCTCCAGGTTGAAGTAGTTTTTAACGACCTGTCCCGACCCGTAGGTGGCAGTATCGATGGCATTCCCGCTGGAGTCATAGGTATAAAAACTGCCCGGGCCAAACACGGTGAAAAGGCCCGCCCTCAGCCCGTAATCGATATTGACCTTATCCGACAGGGATAGGCTGTGGTCGATATAGGCAGCGCTCTCCACTGAATATCTTTGCTCCAGCGCAAGCGGGTTGAAACTGGATGTTCCCGATGCCGATATGACCCCGGGAGAAGTGGTATGCTGGATGACTTCTATCCCGAAATTGACCTTGTTATCGGAATTGACGAAATACTGCAAATCTTCCTTGAGATGATAATCGCGGACGAAGGAAGTGATACCGATGTCATTATTCCCTGAATTGACGCTGACATTATAGTTATACTTGCTGTAGATCAGAGAAGTGTTGGAGAACAACCGGCTGTTGAAGATATGGTTCCAGCGGAAGGTAGCCGTGGAATTCCCGTAGTCGAGTCCGAATGTATTCCCCAGGCCGAGATTGTCTTTACCGAAATACCCGGAAAGGTAAATATGATCTTTGTCCCCTAACTTGTAATTCGCCTTGGCATTGATGTCATAAAAATAAAGGCTGCTGCGGTTGGTGTTGGTATCCTTCGATAATTTCAGAAAAAGGTCCGCATACGTCCTTCTGGCGCTGACGATAAAAGAACCGTCGTCCTTCTCGATAGGGCCTTCGACATTCAGGCGCGAAGAGATCAGGCCCAGGCCGCCGCTTACTCCATAATCTTTTACATTCCCGTCATCCATTCTCACATCCAGCACAGAAGCCAGCCTTCCGCCATATTCAGCAGGAATAGCCCCCTTATACAGGGTTACATCTTTAATGGCATCGGAGTTGAAAGTGGAAAAAAAGCCCAGCAGGTGAGTAGGATTGTACACCGTCGCCTCATCCAGCAGGATCAGGTTCTGATCGACGCTGCCGCCCCGCACGTAAAATCCGCTGCTGCCGTCCCCACCCGATTGAACACCGGGCAGAAGCTGGATAGTCTTAAGGATATCCTTTTCCCCGAAGATGACAGGGACATCCTTTATTTCGTTGACAGAGAGTTTCTGCACGCCCATCAATGGCTTGGTCACATTGGCATTATTTCTATTGGCCGACACGACGACTTCCTGCATTTCCGCCTCGGCGGGACTAAGGTTCACCGCCATGACAACATCTTTGTCAAGGGAAACCTCCAGGGTGTCATTGCTATAACCGGCAAAGCTCACCACTATCGTATATTTGCCGGCGGCGGCATTGAGGGAATAGAACCCATAAGAGTTACTCAGGACGGTGGAGCGCGGATGATTCAGAATAACAACGCTCGCCCCGATCAGTGTCTCGCCGGAACTTTGATCCCGGATGGTGCCGCTGACCGTATGCCGGACCTGGGCGGATAATAGGAAAGGGAAAAGGGTACCAAGCAGAAAGACCAGGGCTCGCTGCAGTCGAAAGGTTCTGGTTGTAAGCATACCGCAAGAATAGGAAGGATTTCCGTTAAAAAAATGTTAGCGGGGACAAGTGGTGGAAATAAGGGGACGAATGCTTGGCTCATCTATTACAATTTATTACATTTGAACTCCACCCCTCCCCACCTATCTTAAACACCAGTTGAGACAAACGCCCCATACTTATGAATATAAAGTTAATTGGTTCTGCTTGCCTTATCACATTAATATTTTGCGCCTGCAACGATGGCAAACCGGCCACTAACAAGACTACCACTCCCCAGGCTTATCAGGCCCTGACCCTGGAGCCGCGATCGACAGTCATCTATACCGATTTTCCGGCCACCATCGAAGGTATCGAAATCGTACAGTTACGACCGATGGTGGATGGCTACCTGGAAAAAACCTATGTCCCTGAAGGCGCCAATGTCACCAAAGGACAGCTTCTCTTCCAGATTCAGAATCCCGTGTATGACGAAGCCGTCATCACCGCCAAAGCAGCCGTGCAGAGCGCACAGGCCAATGTGGACGCCGCCCGGATGAATGTGGAGAAGGTCCGCCCCCTGGTAGAAAAGGATATCGTCAGTAAATATGAGCTGGAATCCGCTCAATATTCCCTGAAAGGCGAGCAAGCCGCCCTCGACCAGGCTAACGCGTCGCTACGTAATGCCCGGACGAACGTCGGTTATACAACGTTGCGCAGTCCCATTACCGGGGTCATGGGCTCCATCCCCTATAAGATTGGTGACCTGATCAGCAGCACGACCTCCAGCCCGCTGACCAGCCTCTCCCGCATCGACAAGGTCTATGCCTATTTTGCCCTTAGCGAAAAACAGCTGCTCAACCTGAGCAACAGGGTGCCCGGTGCTACCCTGCAGGATAAGCTCGATCATCTCCCACCCGTGTCGCTCGTCCTGGCCGACGGCAGCCAGTATCCGCAGAAGGGCCGGCTCATGACAGCCAGCGGCTTTATCACTACCGGTACCGGCACGGTCAGCCTCAAAGCCCAGTTCGTCAATCCAACCGGTCTCATTCGCAGCGGCGCCAGTACCATCGTACGCATTCCCCGCACCATGGACACGGCGCTGATGGTGCCTCAGTCGGCCACCTATCAGCTGCAGGACAAAACATTTGTATACCTGCTTATCAACGACAACAAGGTCATCTCGATGCCGATCACCGCGACATCCTCCAATGATGGTAAATTTCTGATAGTAACGGACGGCCTCAAACGTGGCGACAGGATACTCGTCAACGGCTTCAACCTGCGGGACAGCACGGTGGTGATCCCCCGGCCGATAAACGCAGACAGCCTCTACAGCAACACCAAATAGCCTAAGAAAAATGCTAAAAAGCTTTATCACACACCCCGTACGCAGCACGGTCATCTCCGTGATCATCGTCCTGCTGGGCGTGTTGGGAATGACGAAACTGCCCGTGGCCCAATACCCCGACATCTCTCCGCCTACGGTCCAGGTCTCCGCGACCTACAGCGGCGCCAATGCCCAGGTCGTGCTGCAAAGCGTGATCGTCCCGCTGGAACAGCAGATCAACGGAGTGGAAGGCATGACCTATATGACCTCGTCGGCCAATAATACGGGAGGAGCCAACATCAGCGTGTATTTCGGCGTCGGCACCAACCCCGACATCGCCGCCGTCGACGTTCAGAACCGTGTCTCGGCCGCTACCAGTTTACTACCCCAGTCCGTCACCCAGAACGGAGTCACCGTCCGCAAGCAACAAAGCTCTAACCTGCTCATCCTCTCGCTCTATAGTGACAAACCCGGCTACGACCAGACCTTCCTCCAAAACTATGCGGCTATCAATATCCTTCCCCAGCTGCAACGCGTCAACGGCGTAGGCAGCGCCGCCGTCACAGGTTCCACCATGACCTACTCCATGCGCATCTGGTTGAAGCCCGACATCATGGCGGTCTATAAGATCACGCCCTCCGACGTCAGCGCCGCTTTGGCCGAACAAAACGTCCAGGCTGCACCCGGCCAGTTCGGTCAGAATGATAACCAAAGCTTCCAATATGTCATCCGGTACAGCGGCCAGCTGACCTCGACCCAGCAATTCGGCAATATCATCATTAAATCCCTGGGCCGCGGCCAATACCTCCAGCTCAAAAATATCGCCCGCATCGAGCTCGGCGCTCAGAGCTATACCGGATCCAACACGACTGACGGCAAACAATCCGTAGGCATTTCCATCAGCCAGACGCCGGGCTCCAACGCCCGCCAGGTCATCCAGGACTGCCAGCAGGTCATAGACCAGGCCACCCCTTCCCTGCCGGCCGGCGTCAAGATCCTTTACCTCGTCAATATCAATGACTTCCTCAGCGCATCCATCAGCAAAGTATTACACACCCTGTTCGAATGCTTTACCCTGGTCTTTCTCGTGATCTTCATATTCCTGCAGGACTTTCGTAGCACCATCATCCACGGCGTATCCGTTCCAGTGGCCATCACCGGCACCTTTTTCTTTCTCTACCTGCTGGGCTTCAGCATCAACCTGCTTACGCTGTTCGCCCTTGTCCTGGCGATCGGCATCGTGGTGGATGACGCAGTGGTCGTGGTGGAAGCCGTCCATGCCAAGCTGGAAAGCGGCTATAAGTCACCGGTTAAGGCTGCCATAGATGCCATGAGCGAGATCTCTGGCGCCATCGTCTCCATCACCCTCGTGATGGCATCCGTATTCATACCGGTGTCCTTTGTATCAGGCTCCTCCGGGGTCTTCTACCGGCAGTTCGGCATCACTCTCGCTGTCGCTATCTTCATTTCCTCGATCAACGCGCTGACCCTCTGCCCTGCCCTCGCGGCTATGTTCCTGCGACCACCGGATCATAGCAAGGAAGGGGAAAGAAAAACGATCCTCCAACGCTTCGGCGTCTGGTTCAACCGGGGATACGGCAAATTGACGGACCGGTACACCCGCGCCGTGACCTTCCTTTCGGCCAGACACTGGCTGGTCATTGTCATCATCCTGGGCTTCGGCGCCCTGTTCTATCTTATCATGAAGGCGACGCCTTCCAGCTTTGTACCCGAAGAGGATATGGGCACGATCTTCGTCAACGTCAGCCTGCCTCCTGCCAGTAGCATGGAGCGTGTACAGGTCGTCGCCGACCAGATCGACAGCATTTGCCGTACCGTGCCGCAGGTGGCCCATACCATGCGTACGCTGGGATCGAACTATATCGCCGGCACCGGCAGCGCTTACGGGATGATCACTGTCCGGCTGACAACCTGGGACGCGCGTCCCGGCGTCACCAACACGGACGTCATCAAAACACTGACTAAAAAGACCGCCGGCATCCAGGGCGCCGACATCGTGTTCATGTCACAACCCACCATCACCGGCTTCGGTACCAGCGGTGGTTTTACCATCCAGCTGCAGGACAAAGGCGGACATACGACCGATCAGTTTTACCAGGTGGCGCAGGGCTTTCTCGGCACGCTCAACAAACGCCCGGAGATCCAGTACGCCAAAACCTCCTTCAACCCCAACTTTCCCCAATATGAAATGGACATCAACGTGCCCAAGGCCAAGGACGCCGGCGTATCCGTGACCTCCATCCTGAACGCGATGCAGGTCTTTTTCGGCAGCTCCTATGCCTCGAACTTTACTGAGTTTGGTCAGCAATACCAGGTGATCATCCAGGCGGACTCCAACTATCGCGGAGCGCCATCGGATCTGAATGGGATCTACGTGCGCGGATCGGACAGTTCCATGATACCCATCACCGAATTCACCACCTTCAAGCGGGTCTTCGGCCCCGAGACAGTGTCGAGGTTCGATATGTTCAACTCCATGTCGGTCAGCGGTTCGCCCAATGACGGTTTCAGCACGGGTCAGGCTCTCCTTGCCATCCAGCAGACCGCCACTGAAAAGCTGCCCTCCGGATACGGCTTCGAATACTCCGGTATCAGCCGCGAGGAACAGGCTGCGGGATCACAGACCATTTTTATTTTCCTGCTTTGCCTCGCCTTCGTCTATCTCCTGCTGAGCGCACAATACGAAAGCTACCTGCTGCCCTTCGCCGTCCTTCTCTCG
This sequence comes from Chitinophagaceae bacterium, assembly GCA_003167015.1. Taxonomy (GTDB): domain Bacteria; phylum Bacteroidota; class Bacteroidia; order Chitinophagales; family Chitinophagaceae; genus Puia. The sequence continues at coordinate 21,628 of PMUF01000223.1, forward strand.
CTGCCGGTGGGCCTGTCGGGCATCTTTGTCTTTGCCAAAATTTTCGGGGAAGATAATAATATCTATATGCAGATCTCCATGATCATGCTGATCGGTCTTCTCTCGAAGAACGCTATCCTCATTGTGGAGTTTGCAGTGGAAAGAAGGGCGAAAGGCATGGGCCTTCTCGAGGCTGCCATCGAAGGCGGCAAAGCAAGATTGCGGCCCATCCTTATGACCTCCTTCGCCTTCGTCTTCGGCCTGCTGCCCCTCCTCGCTGCCAGCGGCGTAGGCGCCAACGGCGACCGCAGCATCGGAACGGGCGCTATCGGCGGTATGCTGTTCGGCACCTGTCTGGGCGTATTCGTGATACCTTCCCTGTTCATCATCTTCCAGGGATTGCAGGAAAAAGTAAGAAAAAATAAAACCTATGACGATGAAGCTGCATAAAGTGATCGCTCCGCTATTGCTGTTGGCCCTCGCCATAGCCGCCTGTAAGGTGACCAAACCTTACCTCCGCCCCGACAACGTCGCCGGCAACGGCCTTTATCGCGATACTACCATCACCGACACCACCAGCATTGCCAATATACCCTGGCGGCAGTTCTTCGCCGACAGCCTGCTGCAAAATCTCATTGAAGAGGGGATGCGCAACAACCTGGATATCGGGATCGCCGTAGCGCGCATCCACGAGGCCGAAGCCAATTTCCGGCAAAGCAAAGAGGCCTTCTATCCCAGCCTGCTGGCCAACGCCACCGGCTCCCTCCAAAAAAATCCGGATGTGCCCTCCAGTCAAACCTATGAAGCCTGGCTCAGCTCATCCTGGCAGGTCGATATCTGGGGTAAACTGCGCAGCACAAAAAAGGCCGAGCTTGCCGCCCTGCTCCAAAGCGATGCTTATCGCCGCGACGTCCAAACCCAGCTGGTCGCCAGTATCGCCACCGACTACTATGCCTTGCAGGCCTATGACGAACAGTTGCGGATCACCCTGGCCACCGTCGAGAACCGCCGGGAAGATGTCACGACCACGCAAGCCCTCAAGGACGCCGATGTGCTGACGGGCGCCGCCGTCATGCAAAGCCAGGCGGGACTCTATTCCGTCGAAGTCACCATCCCCGATATCCGTCAGAATATCCGCCAGACCGAAGATGCCATCTGTGTGATGCTGGGGCGTAACCCCGGTCCCATTGCCCGCGACAGCCTTTATGACACTCCCGTCAGCACCGACCTGCGCATGGGCCTCCCCGTTCAGCTGCTGGCCAACCGCCCCGACGTACAGGAGGCTGAGTTCCAACTGCGCAATGCCGCCGAGCTCACCAATGTAGCCCGCACGTATTTCTATCCTGCCCTCACCATCACCGGTGAAGGGGGCTTATCCTCCGGTACTCTCGCCCATTTCTTCGACGCCTCGGCCTTATTCGGTAGCATCGTCGGCGGCCTCACCCAGCCCATCTTCCAGAACGGCCTCAATCGCCAGCGTCTCGAAGTGGCTAAAGGTGTGCAACAGGAATACCTCCTCACCTTCGAAAAGACCCTCCTCACCGCAGGCCAGGAAGTTTCCGACGCTCTTTTCAACTACCAGTCCGCCACCGATAAAACGACAACCCGCGCCAAAGAAATTCATTTCCTCCAGAAAGCCGTCGACTATACGAAGGAGCTCATGAGGGCCGACGCCAAAGCCAACTACACCGACGTCCTCACCTCCGAACAAAACCTCCTGGCCGCACAGCTCGAAGGCGTCGACGATCGCCTTCAACAACTCCAGGCCGTCGCAACCCTCTATACCAGTCTGGGCGGCGGATGGAGATAGCCCCGGAGCCGCCGGCAGCCCGCGGTCCGCGGCCTCAATAGACATCACTCCGATCCATAAATACCCCCCTGCCCTGTACCTCCACCGGTCCGAAGTAATAGCCCCATCCATCCGCCTTGATATATTCCGATTGGAATTTGACCCGCACTGAATCCGGCACTGCCTTCCCGTCCACCACAAACTGACGCCCATCCAGCGCAAACCAGCTAAAGCTATCCCTGTCTTTTACAATACTGTCCCGGATCATCTCCCCGACAATACTCCGTATGACCTGTCTGCTGCCTTCCACCGACGACGACGGATCGACGGGCATGGCCTTTTTATAAACGGGGGATACCTTATACTTCTTTGCGATCACCGGGTCCGGCCTGTCCTCTTCCAACAGCGCGGCCAGCAACTCGCGCGCGACGCTTTCCGGCAGGGTCAGCGTCACCCAATGATCCCCTTTGTGCCTGCTTATTTTATACCTGGTCTTCTGGCCATCCTGCGCATACAGGGAGACAGGGAGGGCCCAACAGAAAAGCGCAATGAAAAAGGCCACTTTCAGCCGATTGTTCAGATGTTGCATGGTAATTTTTCATATAAGACGCGCGAGCGGGGCTTTACCCTTATCCGGGATACCAGTTACGCAGCCGGACTTCGATATTCTTATTCCCGGCCTGCACCAGGTTTTTGAAGGCATTGACATCACTCAGCCCATTCTGGCCCCTGTAATGATAAGGATAGACGATTGTAGGTTTGAAAGCCAGCACTGCATCTGCGGCTTCATTGATATCCATCGTATAAGGCAGGTTCATACAAACAAAAGCCACATCGATGCCGGTGAGGGCACGCATCTCAGGAATCCCCTGGGTATCGCCGGAGAGATAGATCTTCTTCCCGCCGACACTCAATACATATCCATTGCCCCTGCCCTTCGGATGCCGGGGATCGGTCGTGCTGGCCGGAAGATTATACATGGGGATGGCAGCGATATTGATGTCGCCCTGGTCTGTATTGGCGCCGTTTGCCAAAATGACCAGCCCCGTCGTTTTATCGGCGGCAGGTAATTTGTCC
>PMUF01000642.1 GCA_003167015.1 Chitinophagaceae bacterium
ACTAATGCAGCATCGCTGAACCTGAACACTGGATCCTTCAGGTTACTAAAGGACCCGCTTTATTACTCTTTCATAGCAACCGACGGCAAACATGTCTTTGGCTGGATAGGAGAAAATTCCAAAGGGGTGCTAACCGAATTCAACCTGCCGGGGTTTGACGGGCACCGATCATTTCCGGCGCTCAGAAACATCAGGTTGGTGTTCACAGACAGCAAGGACCGTGTATGGCTGTCCGGGGACTATTACTTATCCAGGCTGGCCGGTGATTCCATCATCCCATACCTGGACACGGCCAGCTACAGCGAACCATTTACCAGCTATGGCTTTGAATATGTCGTGGAGACTCACGGAAAAGGGCTGATAGGCGCAAACGGCTTTGGTATCTGTATGATCGATACGATCACCCGAAAATGCCGCACGCTATATCAGAACACCCGAAATAACATCCGGAGCCCTTATGTGGACCAGGAGGGCCTGTGCTGGATCCCCACCTACGGAGATGGTATACTCATGTATGACCTCAATGAAAATAAGCTGTATAAGCCATCCATCAGCAATGTCAACGAACTGATCTTCAGCCATTGCTTTATCGATGACGGCGCCGGCAATTTCTTTATCGCCACCAATAACGGGCTTTTCCGCATCAACAGGAGGGCGTTGATCGCTGCATGCAAAGATCCGAAGACGCCGCTGATCTACCAATATTTCGACGTATCGAACAGCCTGAAAGCCAATGAATTCAATGGGGGCTGTACTCCCGCATACAACAGGATGGCCAACGGGGATATCCTGTTGCCTTCCCTGAATGGCCTCGTGAGGTTATCTCCGGCTTTGCTGACCGAATCCCAAGCATACCCTTTGTTCATCCAGAGCGTGGCGTCCGGTCGTGCTGTATATCCCTGGTCGCCATCAATGAAATTCGCGTCCGATGAAAGATACCTGACCTACGAAATCAACTTCGGGCAATGGGACTATACCAATTTCTTCGGTCTCTATTACCGGGTAGATGGCGCGGCTGAATGGTCCTTTCTGCCGCCGGGAGAAAGGAAGATACCGCTGACGGAGCTCTCCGGTGGGTACCATGTCCTCGAGGTAAAGAAGCAATTTGACCTCGCAGGCAAGAGAGTATCCACTATTTCGGTGGATTTCTATATCGGCTTGAAGCTCTATGAGCGAAAGATAACATGGTTGCTTGCCGGCCTGTTCTTTCTGGCATTTATCTGGCTGATTGCTTACCTCATCAACCTGCGACTTACTATCAAGAACATCCACCTGGAAGAAAGGGTGCGGGAAAAAACAACTGAAGTGGTTGCCAAAAACCTGGACCTCGAGGATGCCCTGTCAAAACTGAACGATGCCTTCGAACAGTTGGAAAAGCAGGGGCATTTTCAAAGGAGACTGATTGCGCTGATCAGCCACGATATCATGATCCCGCTGAAATATATCTCGAAGGTATCCGCCCAGCTGGTGACCTACAATGAAAAATTAAGCAAAAAATCCACTACTGAAGCTATTGGAGAGATCAACACCACTGCCATAGGGCTGACCTATCTTGGCGAAAACATCATTCAATGGATCAGGCTGCAAGAGGAGACCTTTGAAGTAAAAGCCTCCCGGTTCAGCCTGAACCAGCTGGTGGAGGGGCTGCTGGTCCTGCACCGCCATCTTGCAGATGAAAAAGGCAACAGGATCGAAGCGGAGATACAGGAGGAAATGCTCTGTTATCATGATCCCGTGATCGTCCGGGTTATACTGCATAATCTGTTGCTCAATGCCAATAAATTTACATCAGAAGGGGTCGTGGGGATCAGGATCTTTTGGAAAGATACGGATATCTGCATGATCATCAGTGACACGGGAACAGGCATTTCCCCAGACAAACTGGCCAGGCTCAACGACTTGCAGCCGGTGAGCTCAAAAACAGGGACCCATGAGGAATACGGCTGGGGCCTGGGGTACCGGCTGATTATCGACCTGCTGAGGCTCTGCCAGGGAAGCGTCCATATAGAAAGCCAGGTTGGGCAGGGGACTGCTGTTACCATCGTGCTGCCGCCTTTGGTTGCTAATAAATAAAATTGTAGAAAAAGTTCTATAAAAAATTATATTTTTAACCTATGAAGAAGGTTCTCCTCGCTGAAGACCATTCTATCGTCATCAAGGGCCTGAAGATCACATTCGAAACAGAATTCGCAGCCTATCAGCTGCAAATTGTGCGGAGTAGTGCGGATATGATGAAGCTCCTGAAAAATGACTGCTATGACATGGCCATTATCGATCTCCATCTCGAAGATGGGGATACGCTGCATCTTATTTCGGACGTTATCCGAATATACCCGGATGTGAAGATCCTTGTCTTTTCAGGGAATCCGGAGGAGCTGTATGCGCAGAAGCTCTATAATGCCGGCATTAAGGGATACCTGAACAAGCAATCACCTGACGAGGAGGTGATCGATGCCATCCGCCAGATATTGAATGGAAAGACTTATCTGAGCGATAACTTCAAGGACATTATCACCAGCAGAAAATATGCGTCCACCAAGGAGAACCCCTTCGATAGGCTTTCGCACCGGGAAGTAGAAGTACTAAACCTGCTGATAACCGGCAAAAAGCCTTCGGAGATCTGCCAGGAGCTCAATCTGCATGCCAGCACCGTAGCCACCTACAAGATGAAGATATTTACGAAGCTCAAGGTCAAAAATGTGATCGAGCTGACGCAGCTTACCAGCAACTTCCGGTGAATCATGAGCCCAGCCTGAATGTGTTCGCCAGTTCTTTCAATTCCAATACGTTGTTGACATTCAATTTACTGAATATGTTCAGTTTATAAGTAGCCACCGTGCTCGCCTGGATATTCAGATCCTTGCAGATATCGATCGATCTTCTACCCTGGATAAGCAGATGCGCCACTTCCAATTCTCTCAGTGTAAGCAGCTCAAACAGATTATTCGATTTGCCTTTAGTGTCCCTGCATAACAAATATTTCTTGAAGTTCTCACTGACGTATGTCTTCCCTTCCAGGATCATGCGCAGCGCAGCGATGATCTCCTGGTCGTCCGTCTGTTTGTTTAAATAGCCCTTTATGCCTGTCTTGTAAAGCCGCTGAGCGTATAATTCTTCAGGATTGGCGGAAAATATCAGTATCCTCAGCTCAGGATAAACTCTCTGAAGATCCGTGATGAGATGCAGCGTATCTCCATCCTCCAACTGGAGATCAATGATAGCCAGTTGATAGGCATTCAACTGCAGCATCCTCATGAGGCCGGCGATCGATTTGGTGATATCGAGGTGATAATCGACAAATTGCGTTTCAAAAATCATTTTCATTCCTTTGATCACAATGGAATGGTCTTCAGCGATGAGCACTCTTTGCATAGTTATCAAATTTCTAATTACAGAATCCAAATCGGAATAGAAAATATTCGAGTCAATGCCCGGGACGGGTATTTTCTTCCCGGGCGGCTTTTTTCTACTCCTTAATCGAATATTCTCGAATACAATCTTCCCTGTGATTTCACATCTTTGTCCTGTTAATAAACCTGAGAGAATATTGGCTTATTCCGAAGAAAAGCCATCTGTTAATAGGGGGGACGTCTTCACGTATCCCTCTATTTTACTGCGCCTCTCATGCGCCTCTCAATGAGTAAATAGAAATAATTCTATCATCGAATAGAAATCTGCCTTAGTAGCACAGGGAGGATTTCGTAGTACATTTGTCACTTGAGAAAACAGCTATAGATCCATGATAGAAGTCAGAAATACCTATATACAAGCGGAAACATGGAAGATCCATGCTAATGTCAAATATGCAAGCCAGGTCACACTTACGGATGCAGAGGGGAAGGTGGTCTATGAATTTCCCAATGTAGCCGATGGCGAGACCCTGGATCTGAGCAACCTGCCTCCCGGCATCTATTCCATCAAACTATACAATCCTGCCGAAGAAAAATATCTGAAGATTGTAAAGCATTAATAGCACCATATGATAAACGACTCCTTACCCGAGATCCCCGTGATCAACAAGGGCCATCTCATCGATGTGTATGTATTCACGATAGCGCTGCCGTTCGCCGCTGTTGTCATTGAAGCGATCGGGAACATGGGAAGGATCTCTACTGTGGTCATTGCAAAATGGTTCCTCTTTTTTGCCATTGGAATTCGTTTTTTACTGGTAGGCATCAAACAAATGACCATGACAAAATCAAGGACCGGCGAGATCTTCCTGAGCTTTGGCGCAATTGGTTTCATTTCCCTTTTAGTTCCATCCTGGCGCATCGTCTCTGCATTTAGCAGCAGTCTTTATTATGGCACCGCGGCATGTGCCCACTTCTTCAAAAAACCATCTTCCTCCGACGAAATGTTCATCATGCTCTCCAACGGCTGTATTTTCCTGGTGCTGGTCCTGCTGCTGATCGGAATGGCATAATACAATGCCCGATTCAGTGAGCCAGGTACCAGTGTACCACATCCTGAAGGCCGTCCTGCAAGTGACAAATGGGTGGGCAGGATACGCTCTTCGGTGGAACCTGGCTGCATTGGACAAGGAATTGCAGGCATTCATTCAATACACCCGCCGCATCCTTGCAGACCGGATAAAGCTTTTGGGCGGTAAGCTGTTCGCCTTTAGGGATGATCTCGTACACAGACCTGAACTTAGTCACATCATATCTTTCCTTGGTGTCGAAATCTTCCAATGCATAATCGATGTTTACCGACAGCAGGAGCGCGTTCCCGACCTTTTCCATCTCATACCTGAAATTCAGGTGGTCGATGGCAGTTTCAGGCAGAGGAAGCCTGAACTCAAATTGGGGAAGACGGTTTCTTTTTAATTCAATGGTTATAGCCATATAATAGGGTTTTATTTGACGAACTCATATTTTTGAGCAGGGGTGCCATTGGAGGTATAGATCTGGATCTTCGTGCCGTTGGCGGTACCCGCAGCATTGACATCCAGCCGCTTGGCCGGAGCATTAGCCGGCTCGAGGCTGTAATAGCCGCTGCCAACACTGATGATCTGCCACTGCTGGGAACTGGCGCCGGTGTAAGAAACGACCTGGACCTGGCTGTAATTGGCGGTATCCCCGCCCCCGACAGACAGCGCCAGGGTGGGCGCATTGACTGGCACCAGTTTGTAATAGCCGTTGCCGACGCTGGTAACGGTCCATTGTTCGGCGGTAGTGCCGTTATTGGCATAAAGCTCCACATTGGTTCCGCTGGCGGTGGCGGCGTTTGTGACGTCCAGCACGCTGCTGTTATTGGTAGCCGCCACGATCGTATAGGTGGTACCCGATACGATGCCGCTGCTGGTGGCGCCGCTGCCGCCGCCGGCAGGATTCATGATCTGGATGGCGCTGTCGGTCACGGGGCCATTGTTGGCGTGATAATTTGAATTGGTGCCCCATACGGCGATCCCACCCTTGGTTCCCTGGGTTGGCTCCCATTCGGCGAGCTGGTATACCCATCGGGGGGTACCTTCGTCCCCGCTGCCATCTTCATAGCTGCAGCCCGGGATGTACTGGCCGGGAGTAATATAGCCCGCATAGCTGTTTAAAAAACTCTGTTTTGACGCGGTGTTCATATTAAAGTAATCCGTGCCGATCAGGTAATTGATGTAGGTATAGACACCGAGGAAGATCGAGTTGGGCCCCTCGTCATCCGTGTCATAGGTCAACAGTGTACCTGCGTTGCCTGATTTGGGTCCATAGTATTTGCTTATGGCCTTGATCAGGTTGACCTGGAGTGTCTGAGTGGCGGCCGTGCCATCATCAGTCCCGGGTTCGATATCCGCCTCTACACCATCATAGTTATAGGAGGAGTAAACGGCAAAGGTATCGGCTGCCCATTTGGTCCAACCGGCGGCAGTATTGGCATAGTTGGTCGTGAAAGATGCTACGGTTATTGGTAAAGCCAAATGTCTTATGACCTTTGTTCCGATAGCATGCAGGTTCGGGATATAGGTATTTTTCAGCATCTTCCAAAAGGTCGACGTATCCGGAGCGGAGTTAAATAAGGATATGATATCCACGCTGTCGGGCATTTGGTCCAGTTGGGTCGTTATGGTCTTGCCCGATCCGTAGTCGTAGGTATCGTAATAGATAGGGCAATAGGCATAAAAGATCTGATGGGGGCTGTTCTTGTAAGCAATCAGGGCGGAATTTGAGGCTACGGGCGTCACAGTGACTGCACTGGCCTGGCCGGCGAGCGGCGCAACACCAGTTTCATTTTGCAATTGCTTGGCGCAGCCGGAAAGTACGAATGCACCAAGAGAAAGGCATACTGCAACACGCAGGTTGTTCATTGATTTCATGGTTATAAACATTTAAGGTGAAAAAAACAGATATCACCTACGGTTTCTGGTCCCACCAAAGTTTCGTGCCGCCGTTATCGGGGCCACCCAGGAGGGTGGATACGGCCTGCGTCACGGAGGGGTCATTGTTGCTGTATTCATTGGGTGGATAGGGCAATCTTCTTATTTGAATCTGGGTACTGATGGCGCCATTGCTGAAGTTTTCCACGACGGGCCATATTTTAGGATATCCGGTGCGTCGAAATTCCGTCCATGCCTCTTGTCCGTTGGGGAACATGGCGATATATTTTTGGGTGATGATGCGTTCGAGGTTGGTCTCGAAAGCGGCGGTATTATCCCATTGAATGGTGATCGTGCTGAGTTCAGGACTGCCTGCCGGGACGTTATTCACGCTGTTGTACGGGTCAGTGTATGGCGCTGCGGTATTGGTGCTATTAGTGATATAGGCGGCGCCGGATACGCCATATTGTGTGAAAGAGGTCTGGATGCCTTGCTGATAAAAGTACTGGGCCGTTTCGCCCATATTCCAGCCTCTCAGGGCACCTTCTGCCCGGAGGAAATCCACTTCGGCAGCGGTCATCCATTGTATGGGGGCATTCAACGTAACATTTATACCGGACATTTGCCGGTAGTTGCCTGCTGAGAGATTGATGCCTGTCCGGACGCCGATGTATGGGGTGTTGGGGAACCCGGGTGCTGTCAGCATATAGTCCGGGATCCGAGGATCATTGTAGCCTGTCAAAAGGGATTGAAGGACTGCGCCGAACCTGATATCTCCAAACCCTACGTCGATCGTATATAACGGGTTGTACACTACCACGGTCGGGCTGGAGGAAAGGAAGGCGTTATCTGCATTGGTAGTCATTACGCCATAGCTGTTGTTCACTGCCGCCTCTGCCTCCTGCTGTGCCAGGGCGGGGTCGGCATAGACGATATGCATGGCCAGGCGCAACTTGAGGGAATTGGCAAATTTGATCCATTCCGTATAGTTGCCCTGATAGACCAGGTCATAGTTCTGGGCCGGCGTTACGCCCGGGTTATTCGTGACGAAAGTCGTGAGTGTCGCGATGGCCGAATCCAATTCGCTGAAAAAGCTATTGTAGATAGCCTGCTGGGAGTCGTACCCTACCTCGAAACCTCCCGCCCCGAACTGGCTATAGGGCATGGGGCCGAAGATATCCGTGACGCGATGCATACCGGCCACTTTGATTATATTGGCCAGGGCATAAAAATCGGGGTGGCTGACTGCCCGGATCTTCACCTGCAGCCAGTCCGCCATGATGGTCGTGTAGGGGTTATCGAATGCTTTATTGCTCCAGCTGCCATTGATATTGTATTGTGCATTCGAAGAGCCGCCATTGAAGGCGGTGGGTGTGCCATTGTAGCCCGAGAATATATCGGCATTCAGGTTCTGGATGGTCTGGTAGGGCGCCACGCCGGCCTGGGGATCGGCTACTACTACATTTTCTTCCATTTGAGGAATAAACACGCCCAGACCAACGAAGTCATTGTTCAGATCAGCCTCAGTGGCCTGATTCGGATTGGTATTATATGCATCGAATTTTTTCGTGCAGCCGGCCAGTGCGATGCAGGCAGCCGCCGCGATGATGATGAAGAGAAGATAAAAATATTTATAGCGATTCATATTGATTTTATTATGCGTGAATGACTATTTACAAGCCGACAGTTACCCGAAAGCCCAGGTTCCGCATACTGGGCTGATTGAAATAATCGAATCCCTGGTAGAAGGTGCTGGTGGAGGCAGTAGCTTCCGGATCGAACGGCGCTTTGTTATAGATCATCCACAGGTTGCGGCCCACGAAGCTGACGTTGAGGCTCCTGACCTTATTATTGAATGCCTTTGCCGGGATCGTATAGCCGAACACCACCTCGCCCAGGCGCACGTTGGTTGCGCTATAAGAGTAATAAGCCAGTGCGCCGCCACCGCCGCCACCGGTGCTGCCTATAGCATTGTAAAAAGCCTCGGGGTTTACAGTTTTGCCTTGAAATTCCACTCCGCCGTTGTCGCGGGCGGTTGCGCTGCGCCTTGATTCGCCGTAAAAATCCAGCAATTCTTCGGTGTTTGAGATCACTACTCCGCCTATGCGGGCGGTGACGAGGAAGCTAAAATTGAAATTGTCAAAGCTGAACTTATTGTTAAGCCCCAGATTGGCCTTTGGATCGGCCGTCCCTACCCTGCTGTAATATTGGCTGACCTGGGGCAGGCCCTGGGTATTGGTGACGACAGTGCCATTGGCGTTTTTCACAAAACCATAGGCATAGATATCGGAGGTCTGTTGCCCCTGCACCAGCCGCTGCGCATACCCGCTCGTACCGGCCACGACCAGCGAGTCCTCGTTTTCAATTTCGCCGGAGTAGGGGTCGACATAGTTTTTCAACACCTTAGCCACGATGCTCTTGTTCCGCGAGAATACCAGGTTGGGGTTCCAGGTGAACCTGCCAAAATGCAGGGTATAGCCGAGGGTGGCTTGTGCGCCTTCGTTGTTGATCTGGCCGGCATTGATGTAATAGCTGCTGAAACCGACACCGGCAGGAACGGCGACTGAAAAGACCTGGTTGATGGTACGGGAGGAATAATAAGTGGCGGAAAGGGTCAGGGCGTCTTTAAACAGGCTGAGGTCCAGGCCGCCCTCCATCGATTTCGTCCTTTCGGGCTTCAAGGTTTCAAAGGGCATGGCGGTAATGGCCTGAACGGTGCCGTTACTGACGGCATAGCCAGGATTCGACAAATACTGAGGTGGAGAATTACCGACTTCGGAATAAGACATCCTGAGCTTTGCCAGGCTGATCGCGTCGGGCAAGGTCAGCATCCGGTCAAGCAAACCGGACAGGCCGACGGAAGGGTAAAAATCGGATTTGCCGGTTGTATAAGCAAGGGCTGAATTCCAGTCATTCCGGCCGGTGACATCCAGGAATAGCCGGTCTTTCCAGGATAGCTGGGCGGTACCGAATACCGCCTGGTTCTCTGCGACCTCCTGGGGAGCGGAACTATAGACGATGTTGTTCTGGCTGATATTGGCCAGCGAGAAGAAATTGGCGATCACGGCAAGGGTCCCGCCATCGGAAAGGCTTCGGTATCTGTCGTCTTCCAGGCTGGAGCCCAGGGTAACATCGAGGTGCAGGTCATTGAACCTGGCTTTATAGTTCAACAGCAGGTCTCCATAGAATTGCCTGGTATTGGCCGTGTTCACGGTGTATCTGCCATCTTCGCCGCCGGAAAAGGTAGCCAGCGTGGAGGCATATTCTTTCGATTCTCCGTTGTCATTGGCATTGTCGTATTTAGCACGGCCTGTCAGGGTAAATCCGCGTGCCAGGTTGTATCTCAATACGGCTGATCCGATAAATCTGTTCCTTTGGGTGGTATTTATTTCCCGGTAGGCGATCCAATAAGGGTTTTGGATATAATAGCTGAGGGGATCGAATGGCCAGTACTGGGTGTCAAAATTCCGCGTCGGATTGAACCGCGCATAATCCTTTATATCGTATTTACCATAGTAGCCGGGTGGAAAAAGATAAACGGCCACCAGGGGATTATTGTACTGCCCCTGCGCGGGAATATTCTGCCGTTCTTCGATGGCATACATAGACGACACATCGAGAAACAGTTTGTCCGGCACCAGTGTCGAGGTAACCCGGTCGGTAAAATTATACCGGTCGTATTTGTTGTTCGGTATAATGCCGGTTGAATTGACGGATGCGGCCGAGAAATAATTCTGGCTTCTGTCGTTGCCGGAGGTTAGGTTGACGGAATTGGTGTAAGTAGCTCCGGTGTTGAAGAACTGGGAGGCCTTATAGCCGGAAGGCTGGCTTAGCTTTGGTCCGGTCCAGCTCCTGTATGGCAATGGCGTGGAGGGGCCGGAGGCCTGTGGTAAAGTATCGGGGGCGTAAGTATTCTGTAGTTTGGGCAGGATCAGCGGATCGCTGAAGGAGGCGTTGGAGAAGTAATTCAGGCTGGTTTTCGCCGCTCTGCCTTTTTTGGTGGTGATGAGAATGACGCCATTCGCGCCGCTGCTGCCATAGAGCGCCGCCGCTCCGGGACCGGACAGCACTGAAATACTGGCGATATCGTCGGGATTCAGGCTGCTGATGCCTTCGCCCCCGTCTCCGCCGGAATAGAGGTTCGTAGGCTGGGTGGATTGCAGGCTTTGCATAGGCATTCCATCGATGACATACAGCGCATTATTATTCTGAGTGATGGACTTGATGCCCCGCAGGATCACCCGAACCGACCCTCCCTCGCCGGACGTGCTGGCACTGATGGTAGCGCCGGCCACCTTGCCTGCAAGATCGGCCATAAAATTAGCATCCTTTTGTACGGTATAGTCGCCGGAATCCAACTTTTGGACGTCATAGGTCAATGACCTCGACGACCTCTGAATGCCCAAGGCTGTTACGACCACCCCTTCGCCGCCGGCACTGGCCGGCTGAAGGGCAATGCTGATCGTGGTCTCATTGCCAGGCGTAATCTCTTTTTTCTCATAGCCGACATAAGATATTTGCAGGATGTCTCCGGGAGACACGCGCAGGGTAAAATCACCGTTGCCGTCCGTCCTTGTACCGATGTTTGTCCCCTTTATGACTATGCTCGCCCCTGCCAAAGGCGCCCCTTTCTCATCGGTCACCCTTCCTCGCAGCATCAATGGCGGCGGCAAATCTCCCGGCACCGTGGCCTGGATCTGTGCAGGAGCCACCGCGGGTGGTTTGTCCTTCACCACGATCGTTCCCTGGATGATCTCATAAGTAAGAGGCTGATCCCTGAAACAGATATCCAATGCCTTTTCTACCGGGCTGTTCGTGACGTCGATGGTTACCGGCCGGGCATTTTCGAACATGGTCCGGTTGTAAAACAGGTCATAGCCCGACTGTTTTTTGATTTCCTTC
>PMUF01000657.1 GCA_003167015.1 Chitinophagaceae bacterium
CGTTCTCTTTCTTGTATTTCTCCGCCAGGTATTCCCAGAAGGCCTGACCGGCCAGGTTGGGCTGCTCATAGGCGAACTGGTAAAAATTGTTGTACCGGCCGGAAAGCATGGCAGACCTCAACTTATCATCCAGCACCGTATTCCAGTTTTCGGCGACATATTGAATATAGCCGTCCGTTAACCACTGCGGCAGGTCCAGCAAAGCCTGGTTGGCCGCAAACTCCCCCAGATCATCTCCGAAAAGGATATTTTCCACCAGGATACGGGCAATGCCCTCCCTGACCTGGATACGCAGGTTATTATGGTCCCCGGTAAAATACAGTACCATCTTATTGTTGACGAGCTTGGTAATGCCGCCGGTGGTCTGCCAGTCGAGATTGAGGCCGATATTGGATTGCTCCATGTCATTGTACGAGTTGTAAATGACAAGATTGGCCCGGCGCTGCAGACCATATTCAACGAATTTCTCTATACCCGGCAACTCTTTTTCGGCCAGTTGGCATACATATTTCCCCAGCGCCTGACCCCCTTCCTCGAAATAGGTATTGAAATTCTGTGTCTGGTAGTATTTCCACTTGAAATTCTTGAATTGCAGGCGATTTTTACCGAATTCCACCGTATTCACCTGGGCCAGGGTACGACCGGAGAAAAAGAAAAGGCCCGCCAGGATTAAAAAAAAATAGTGTGACTTCAACCTAAACTGATGAAATTGCATACCTGCTTTCCTTTAAGGTTTTAAAGTTATAACAATCCCAAATACCGGTGAAATAGATTTTAATCAATATAACTTTGTAATATGCTGACCGTAAAATCTTTCGAGTTCAATCCTGTACAAGAGAACACATACGTGCTATCAGGTGAAAAGGATGCCTGCTGTATTATCGACCCCGGCTGTTATTTCGGCAACGAAAGAACAGCTTTAAATGAACATATTGAGCAGCAAGGACTAAGACCTGAATGGCTGCTCAACACGCATTGCCATCTCGATCACGTTTTCGGCAACCAGTTCGTAGCGGAAACCTGGGACTTACCCCTCCATCTCCACGAAAAGGAGCAACCCGTCCTTGCAGTGGCACCGGCAATGGGACTTCAATGGGGAATGCCCTTCGAGAACTACCGGGGCGAACTGATATACCTCGTTCCCGGCCGGTCCGTCATGCTGGGAGAAGATGAATTGGAAATTCTCTTCCTGCCGGGGCACTCTCCGGGCAGTGTTGGTTTTTATTGCCGGAAACAAGGCTTTCTTATCGGGGGAGATGTGCTTTTCAGGGACAGCATTGGCCGCACGGACCTGCCGGGCGGCGACCACGATACCCTGCTGCGGAGTATCCGCGAGAAATTATGGCCTTTACCCGATGAGACGATTGTTTATCCGGGACACGGCGAACCCACCACAATAGGCCACGAGCGGGCACATAACCCGTTCCTCCGATAAGCCGCCGTCAGGCCGCCGCGGGCCTGGCGCCCAAAAACCTCCCAATATAAGGCAGTCGGCTAAACTCCTTGCGCTCCACCCGAAGGATAAACAGCGTATATCCCCCCAGTAGCACAGTGGCCAAACCAAGATTGAAGACCCTGTTATGCCAAAGCCCGGTCACGAAATGATGGAAGAAATAAATTAAAGCCACGATAACCATGTACGCGGTCAGCTTTTTCCAGGCATACGGTACCCGGTAAACCTTCTGTCCCCAGACAAAGGAAATAACCATCATACTGCCATAACAGAGGAAAGTCGCCCACGCCGAGGCCATATAACCCGAGGAGGGGATGAACAGGTAGTTGATAATCAGTGTGATGCCGGCCCCGATCAGCGTAATGTAGGCCCCCGCCCGGGTATTTTTGGTCAGCCGGTACCAGATGGAAAGATTGTAGTAGATCCCCAGGAACATATTGGCGAACAAAAGAATAGGAACGACTTTCAACCCCACATACATCCCCGGATCACGGATAAACCCCTTCCAGACGTTCAAATAGAGAGCGACGAACAGGAACATCAGGCAAACCGTGATCACGAAGAATTTCATGACCCGGGCATAGGTACGCTGGGCCGACTCCTCCAGGGACTGCCGGAAGAAGAAGGGCTCGGCCCCCATCCGGAAGGCCTGCACGAAGAGGGTGATCAGCAAAGACAATTTGTAGCAGGCGCCATAAATACCTACCTGGTATTCCGCCTGGTCGTGCGTCAGCGGCAGGCGCCGGAACAACATGATCCGGTCGAACGTCTCATTGATCATGCCGCCGAAACCGGCGATCGTCAACGGCAGGGCATAGATCATGACTTCCTTCCACAGCGTAAAGTTCACCTTGAAACGGAACTGCAGCAGCTGGCGGGACAGTGCCAGCACCTGGAAGGCACATTGGATCAGGTTGGCGATCAGGACATACCCCACCCCGAAACGGGGGTTGTAAAACAGCAACAGGCTGCTGTCAGGATGCGCCTTCACCAGGCGGGGACAGATTGACAGAAAGAAATAGGCAAAGAAAATATTCAGCAGGATACCGGCTACCCGAATGGCCGCAAATTTCCGGGGCTTACCCTCATACCTCAGCCTGGCGAAAGGCAGCGCTGACAAAGCGTCGCAGGCAATGATACAGGCGCTGATAGTAATATATTCCGGGCGCTTTTCCACTCCGATAAAGCTGGCGATGGGCTGGCGGAAAACGAGTATCAGCAGGGTAAGCAGGAAAGTGGAAATCAGCAGGGAGCCCAGCAAAGTGTCGTAGATGTCCTTTTCGGCGTCTTTCCGCTGAATAAACCGAAAATAGGCCGTTTCAAATCCAAACAGGACCACGACGTTCAGGAAAGGGATCAGGGAATAGACCAGGCTCATTTCCCCATAGCCGGTCCCCCCTGCGAATTTGGCGGTCAGGTACGGCGTCAGCAGGTAGTAGAGAAAGCGGGCAAAGATAGAACTCGCCCCATACCAGATCGTCTGTCCCGCCAATTTTTTAATGCTGCTCACATTGCTCTTTTAACAAAATTAAATTAAATAATGTCGCCTTCACCAATAAGATGATGTTTCAGGGCGAAGATGACAACGCCGGCAGTATTCTTCACATCCATCTTTTCCAGTATCCTTGTCCGGTATCCTTCCACTGTACGTTTGCTCAGGTAGAGCCGGTCGCCGATCTCCTGGGCGGTATGCTGCCGGCAAATAAGCCGGATGATGTCCTTTTCCCGGTCCGTGAACACCGATTCATAGGCCTTTTTACGGGCATCGAATTTACTTTTGACGATCAGGGAGGCAAGGTGGGCAGTCGTATGCTTGCAGTAAAAAATGTTTCCCCCGGATACTGTCAGTACGGCTTCCATGATCTCTTTTTTGTCTGCATTTTTGAGGAGATATCCCTTAGCGCCCGCCTCCAGCATTTCCACGATCAGGTCGTCCTCTTCATACATGGACAGCGCAATGATTTTCAAGCCCGGATATCGCTCCAGCAGGATCCGGGTCGCTGCGATTCCGTCAAGACGCGGCATTTTGATGTCGGTGAGTACGATATCCGGCCGCACTTCCCCGACCAGCTGCAGCAGTTCCTCCCCGTCCGCCGCTTGCCCGGCCAGCACGACAGCATCCTGTTTGGACAGCATCAGGGCAAGACCATCCCTGAAGATTTCATGGTCGTCAGCAATGACCAGCCTGATCGTTGTTGTCATCCTGTAAAGTTAACCGTTCCAGCCCCTTAGGCCACAGGGATTTTAATAAAATAGTTGGTGCCGGAATCAGGAGAGGATTCCAGGGTCAGGATGCCATTCAGGATTTCGCAGCGACTTTCCAGGCTGCGAAGACCCAGGCCCTGGGAGACAATCAGCGCTTTTTCCCTGTCGAAGCCTTTCCCGTCATCTTTGGTCAGGCATAACAAGTGACCGTTTTCTTCGCTGAAACCTATCTGAAGATTTTTGGCCTGCGCATGTTTCAGCGTATTATGCACGATCTCCTGCAGCATCCGGAAAATATGGATCTCTTTGTCTTTAGGCACCCGGATCTCTTTTACAATGTACAGCTGAATATTGACGGATTGCTTGTTGTTGACCTGGTGAATGAATTCCCGGACAGCCTCCAGCAGCCCCTTCCTCTCCAGCGTACTCGGCAGGAGGTCATGAGAAATGCGCCGCATGCTGCTGATGATCTCATCCAGGTAGCCCGCCGTCTTATCCAGGATGACCCTGTCCGCCGGCATGCCGACGTCTACACTGCTGATGTTCAGCTTCACCGCAGATAACAGCGGGCCCAGGCTGTCATGCAGGTCATTGGCAATACGCTTGCGCTCATTTTCCCGGATGGTGATCTCGGCAAAGATCTTTTCCCGCTGCAATTTCATGTACCGGCGATGATACCGGATAATGGAAACGAAGAAATAGACGATGATTATGGCTATAATCAGAGATACCAGGATCGTAATATAAAGGATCTTGTTTTCCATGAATCATGATAGTTGACAGCCTAAACCGCTTACCGCAATGTAAATGTCGAAGGCGCCGGTATCTTTACCATAGCAATGGCAAAAATAATATTTGTCAGGGCATTAATGTAACCGAAGAGCAATATTATCGTTGTCGTAATGTCTGTAGCCCCGAACAGGCTTGTCTGGTACGCCCATTCATAGATGATCTTATATATAAAAAAGATAATAAATCCAATGCAAATAAGAAACTCAGGATGACGGAGAAGATTGCGGTTGTCATGCGTGATCATGAAATTGATCTTATTGACGCTGAGCAGGACGATAAGGAAAGAATCAAAAAATCGGAAATAGGGCGAAAAATCACGGAGATGGCCGAAGACCAGATTTTCTGTCACCCAAATAGCACAGGGAAACAATAGTAAGAATAAATATGCTTTTTTTCGGGTATGCGGAAAATCCCAGACCCGGAACTGCCAAAGGATCAACAGCCATTCGATGAGCGCGAAGATATTGCTTACCCCAGCGTTGCTGTTGTGGATTATTTTGATCGTAAATCTATTGATCAGTTCCGTGACGAAGCCCACCACCAGCAGGATGAAAAAGGGCCGATAGCGCTTACCAATGCGGCGTACGCGTATCAGCCCGGCAATGAGGGGAATTAAAATAGATTGACTTACCAGGAATATAGAAAATGACTTCATAGATGTATGCACACTGCGTCGGGCGCAGACTTTTGTCAATTGAGACCGCTGCCCCCGCCGTCACATGCAGTAGGACAACGCTGGCCGTCTTGTATGGTCTGTCCTCCGTTGACGGACAACGCTTCGACATGTGCGCCGGGCACAGGCTTGCCGTTCAAATCGATGATATGATTGATAATGTCGTTCCCGCTGGAATCATAAGGCACCAGTATCATCCGGACCAGCCCAGCATTATCCCGGCCGTAATAGATGCGGATGCCGGCGGCGGCTCCCTGTTTGTCATTGCTTTGCCGCAATAGCTCGTAAAAAACATCCTTGGGAAAAGATTCCGCATGCCCGAATTTCAGGGAATCGGCAAAATGCGGGGTGCTTTTGCTGAAACTGTCGATGGATGCCCGGAAACGGGCGGTATATTCTACAGCCTGCCCGATAGGCAGGATATGCTGCCTGACCGAATCCGGGTTGATGGGTGGTTCGCCCCCCGTACCCTGACGGCAGGCGGACAGATGACATGCCAATGCGACGATCAGCAGGAACAGTAGCATTTTTGATAGCCGGATCGGCTGAAGGATCTTGCTCATAAGAAGGGTGCCATTTTAGGTTAAGAGAGATAGAAGATTGAGTAACAAAATACTATTTCCGGTTATAAAGAATAGCAAGTATTACTTCCTAAAAAAATAGGTATAAATACGTATATTTTTGCGTAGTACATCTTTGGAAGGCTGAACAAGAGAGAAGATCTTTGTTATGCCTCTAAACTGATCAGGATATTCGGGCCGCATGGCCTTTACCCCCTAAACCCTCTCCCCGATCAGATACCATTAACCATTAAACATTTATTGTGAGGTACAGCAGCTTCCACGCAACAGTGGGGGTTCTGCTGTGCGCCCCCATCTCACTCGAAGTTTTTGACTTTTTTGCGCCCTTCCTTGATTTGCCCCTGCCTTTTCTTGTACTCGATCCTTTTTTCTTTAGAGCCGGCAGACGGCCGCGTGGCCAGCCTCCGCTTCTCCTTCTTAAGGCCCTGTTCTAATAACAGCAGCATTTTGCGGACCACTTCGGCCTTATTGGCCAGTTGCGTCCGGTGAGCCTGTGACCGCACCTTTAAAAATCCTTCTGAATTGATCTTGGCGGCCAGCTTTTTTTCCAAAGTGTTCTTTTCGTCTTCGGTGAATAAGGAGGAGTCCCGGATCGACAAATAACCTTCCACCATGGTCTCGACCTTGTTGACATTCTGGCCGC
>PMUF01000463.1 GCA_003167015.1 Chitinophagaceae bacterium
CAATTGAATGCCGACGGCACCACGCTGATCTACACTTCTCATCAGTTGAGCGAAGCGGAAGATCTCTGCGACAGGATCGCGCTGATCGATCAGGGTCGGATCATCGTTCATGGCGATCCGGACCACCTGCTGTCCGAACACAGACAGGACGGATTGGAAGGATTGTTTTTACATTTAACAGGAAAAAATTACCGGGATCAAAGTGTATAGACTCTGGGCCACCATACAGAAAGACGTGCGGGTATTGAGCCGGGACAAGCTGGGGTTGACGTTCCTATTCGTCATGCCCGTCCTGCTGGTGCTGATCGTGACCAGCATTCAGAATAATACCTTCCAACTGATCAATAAAAACAAGGTGCCGCTACTCTTGTGCAACCGCGATACAGGCGCCTCCAGTCTGCAATTCATCCGGGCCCTCGATACGATAGGCCTGTTCACCGTCCAACAAGTCCCGGGCGACGAGAATGACGAATCGATCAGGGATCGTCTGCAGAAAAAAGATGCCTTTCTGGCGGTGGTGGTGCCGGCGGATTTCTCCGCGCAAATGGCCATCCGGACGAAAAGCCTGTCGGGAAAGGCCTTGAATAGCTTTGGTTTGGGAGACAGCACGGGCGGGGCTTCCGAGAAGGAAGCCACATCAACGCGGGGAAGAGCCGCCAACGGCGAAGGCCTGCCGATCACCCTCTATTACCACCCTATCCTGCAGGAAACATTCCGGCGTTCCGCCCAGGGTGCGATATACAGTGCCTTACAGCTGGTCGAAAGCAGGCAGCTGCTAAGGACCCTTTACTTTTCCATCAACGAAAAGGAATTACCCGATACGCTGGAAAATGAACTGATGACCCGGCGGGCAAAGATCGACGAGATGCCGGTATCCCGGAACGGTGACAGGAGCACGCCCAATGCATCTCAGCATAACGTCCCGGCCTGGACGATCTTCTCCATGTTCTTTGTAGTCGTTTCGCTGGGCAGCGGCATCGTGCGGGAAAAGCTGAACGGCAGTTTTATCAGGCTCAAGACGCTGCCTACCAACTACCTTGTGGCTATATTATCCAAACAATTCACCTACCTGGCCGTCACGATGGTACAGGCTGGGCTGATCTTTGCCGTTGGCGTCTGGATATTTCCATTACTGGGGCTTCCGAAGCTGAACCTTCCTGCCGACTGGGCCGGCCTCATCTTCCTGTCCCTGCTTTGCGGCTGGTGCGCGGTCAGCTATGCGATCTGCATCGGCGTTTTCGCGCAGACAGAAGAGCAGGCCAACGGGTTCGGCGCCTTGTCCATCGTTATTCTTGCGGCCATCGGAGGGCTGATGGTGCCCGACTTCGCCATGCCCGGAAATTTTCAAACCGCCATGAAACTATCTCCGCTGCATTGGTGTCTGTCGGCCTATTACGGGCTGTTCCTGGAAGGGGGAAAACTAAAAGATGTTTGGTCAAATGTCCTATCTTTATTCCTTATTATCGCAGGTTTACAAGGTGTTACGCTATGGGGGCTGAAAAGAAAAAACCTGATTTGACTGCAGTAGCGGACCACGGGGCAATATAATATATCATGGAAACAGCGCAATTAAAACAGCAACTGAAGCAACAGATCATAGCATTCCTGAATTTAACCGACATCACTCCGGACGACATCAAGGACGACAAACCCTTATTCGGCGAAGGCCTCGGGCTGGACTCCATCGACAGTCTCGAGCTGATCGTGCTTCTCAACCGGGAATATGGGATCGTCATCAAGGACCTTAAAGAAGGACGTAAGGTACTGGTCGACGTCAATACCATGGTCGATTACATCGAAAAAAACAGAACCAAATAAATTCAGCCATCGTGAGCAGGGTTTTCATTACAGGGATGGGCGTCATCAGTGCTGTAGGAAATTCCCTGGCTGAAAACCGGTCAGCCCTCCGCGCCGGACAAGGAGGCATTACGCTGTCCCGACATTTGCCTACCCGTTACGCCGGCATTTTACCTTTCGGTGAAGTCCCTGTAGTCACCGATGAACTCAAGGAAAAATTGACCGCGACCGATCCGGGCATTACCCGTACCACCTTACTCGCGTTGCATGCCTTTTCAGAGGCCATAGCGGATGCCCGGCTGACCGATCAGGTGCTGAGGGATCCTGCGACTGCGCTGGTCGGCGCCACGACCGTCGGCGGGATGTGCCTGACAGATGAACTTTACCGGGATACGAGCGATACGTGTGAAGGATCGGCATTCCTTTCCTCTTATGATTGTGCATCGGTGCATATGTATCTGCAGGACCGCTATAAAATGCAGGGCTTCGCCACCACTATCAATACAGCCTGCTCGTCATCCGCCAATGCCATACAGTTTGGGGCCCGGCTGATCAGGAATGGGCTGGCGGCCAGGGCTATTGTGGGGGGAACGGACAGTCTGGCCAAATTCACGATCAATGGCTTCAATGCTTTGCAGATCCTGTCGACCGGTCAATGCCGGCCCTTTGACCGGGACAGGGCAGGATTGAATCTCGGTGAAGGGGCAGCCTTTCTCGTACTCGAGGGAGAGGAGGCGCTGGGCGGGTTTACGGAACGAAAGACGCTGACGGCCGGCAAAAAGATATATGCAGAACTAACGGGATACTGTAATACCAACGATGCCTTTCACCCCTCCGCACTGTCGGCCGAAGGGGACGGGCCTTACCTGGCCATGAGGGGAGCGTTACTCTCGGCGGGGTTGAACGCCACGCAGATCGATTTTATCAATACGCATGGCACCGCAACGGAAAACAACGATGAGGCCGAGAGCAGGGCCATGATTCGGCTGTTCGGCGGGCCGCCGCCTTTTATATCGACCAAATCTTATACTGGTCATACCTTAGGCGCCTCCGGCGCCATTGAGGCGGTGTATAGCGCCTTATCGCTGGAACACCAGGAGATATATGCCAGTCTGAATTTTGAGCAGTCTATTCCAGGGATCGGTCTGCAGCCTGTGCAGGCTTATGGAGCATACCCTTTGCAGCACGTAATGTCCAATTCTTTTGGCTTCGGTGGTAATTGTACTTCGCTCATCTTTTCCAAAGTCAACTAGCTATGTTCTATATCCATCAAACTTCCTGTATTTCGCCGCAAACCGGGATCGATGCGCCAAGGGGACCGGTTGACAACCTGCTGAAAGCGGTTGAACCCTCCTACCAGGGGATTCCGGGAAGCATTTTGAGAAGGATGAGCAAATCGGTCAAAATGGG
>PMUF01000643.1 GCA_003167015.1 Chitinophagaceae bacterium
CGAATGGACACCAGGTCCTGGTACAGTGTACTGCGCGAGGCATCGGCGGCGGCCAGGTTCTGAATGATGGAATCGGCTACAGGCCGGGAATGACGTAACAAAAGAACGGCTGTATTTAGGCGCAGCATGGCGTCGCGGCTTTGCAACATTTTGTCGAAAAAGTGCGGAATGGCGGGATTCGTTGTATAGAAAGGTTCCAGCAGGATGGCATAGTCGTCCAGTTCGTTGCCGTTATCGTCGGCATCGCTTTCCGTGTTCTCATCGCCGTTATCGTCCTCTTTCTTCTGTAATTTCTTTTCGTCCCTCCCCTCCTGCTTTTTCCATTGGATCTTGGCGTCGAACCAGATCTGGCTGAACCAGGCCGAATAATCTTTGCCTGCGAGGTATCCGCTGTCCACGAGCCCGGCCAGAAGTCCCTGTACGTTGCCTTTGTAGTCATCCACGGTGGCCAGTTGGAGCAGGTCGGGGAAAAGGGTGCTGGCCAGAGCCAGGGAATCTCCCAGATCCTGAAACAGGTAATTATAATCCGAAGCATTGTCGAAGACGGGCGGGTCCTGGACGATCAGCCGTTTGAGCAGGTCATAGGCGGGGCGCGTCTTGTGATGGGCGAGGGCCCTGAAGACGGCGTTCTGAAAGGTGCTGGTATCGCCGGCTTTTTCGTAGATCTGCTGCAATCCTGTAACAACGGGTTTGATGGCTTCGGAATCGTCTATATAACCCAGCTCGTTGATAAGGCGGGTTTTGGTATCGAAATAATCCGTGCTGTTATACGGAAGTGTGTTGATGGCGTGCAGAAGCGCAGGGACGCCGGCAGGTCCGAAATAGACGTTGGGAATTGCCTCGCGGGCCTTTTGGGCAGTGAGGGAATCGGTGCTATAAAAGTCGTGAAAGAAGAGGTCGAGCTTACTGGTGAAGAAGGAAGGGCCGGGGTTGGGATCGAGAGGGCGCAGGGTAGCATAGAAGCGTTGGATGAAGTCGCCGGCGGGCTCGAGGGAATCGGTGAGGGTCAGGACCCGGAAGAGATGGTTGTCTTTCAGGAAGAGCCAGATAGCGATCTGCCGGGAGGTATTGGTATCGGACAGGGTCATGCGATAGCCGGTGGCGGACGGGGCGACAGGATCGGCGAACCGGAACGGCAGCATGCTGCTGATGATCAGGTCCTGGCGGAGCTTTTTCACATTGGTCTCATCCAGCCAGAAAGTAGCTGTATCCTTCGGGTAATAATATTTGGGGAAGGATTCGACGGATACAAATACGGCCTGGCCGGTGGAATCGTCCTGGAACAGGGCAGTCTTGGGGTGAGGCCAGTAGGTGTTATAATCGGGCAAGGAGTTCAGGAATTCTTCGCTGGTCGCTCTTTCCATGATATGGCGCATCCCGGAATCGACATCGGGCACCATCGGGGTAGTGACGGTGATGTGCATAAAAGTATCGGCATAATTCCGGAAGGAGGGGTACAGGTAGGGCGTGAGGGTAAAGGAATTGAAAAAGTTAGCGAAAGCCCGGTCCCTGTTGCGGCTATGGGTAGCCAGCACGTAGTTGTCCGCCCCCGCGATGACAAATTTTGCCCGGATATAGCTGCCGTCCTTACCCTGGTAGACGACATCGAGACAATGATGGCGGTTACAGATGCCGGGACGCCGGCTGAGGGTTCGATCGACCCAGCCTGACAACTGAAAGCTTTCTTCCATAAGGGCCAGGTCGGCGGTATCTTCTTCGAGAAAGCGATAGTTCTGAACGGCCTTTTTCCAGAGCAGGAAGGCATCTCCGGTAGCCGAATCGGTTGCCTCATATTCCCAGCGGACGAGTCCGTCTTCATCGGACTGATCTTTATTCTGGTCAGGCAAACGGGGCATGGAAACCGAGAATCCGCCCCGGGCGGGGGAAAAGGTGGTCCAACCAACGGGAGGATTACCGCGAATATGGATAGAGTTGAAGAACTGTTCGGCTTCGGCTCCGTCGACATAGTTGTTAGTACCGCTCATTTTAAAGACCCACACTTCGTAAGGGGTGACGAGGATATTATACCGTTGAAGGTCGCCGCGGCGGGTGCGGCCGGTAATATCGAAGCCTTTATAACCGCTGCGGGTGATGACTGTCTTGCTGAGGATCTTGCCGGGGATGTTTTCGTACAGCAGGCTGTCCACCTTTTTCAGCATGGTCTCATCCTTTTCACCGAGAAAGCTGCTGTGGGTCTTTACGCGGCCGATCATGTAATAGGCGCCATTGCTCATATCCGCATATTGCCAGGAGTCGGCGTCGTGGCTTTCGGGCCTTCGGTATAATTTGCCGGGCAGGCTGACGGAAAAATCGCCATCTTCCGAGGTGAAGGAGGTAAAAGTGACGGGGACTTTGATCTTATCGATATCATCCCGGCGGTTGGCATCGCGGTCGGGCATGATGACGGGCCTGAGGGTATATCCTTTTTTCCGGAGCAGTTCGATGACTCCTCTTTTGCCGGGAAGGTGGGCGGCCCCTACCCCAACGAATAAAGAGTGATGCTGAACGATGCTATCGATAGAAGCGGCCTGGATCTCGTTGCGCCGGTAAAGGAATTTCTCCATATAGGCCTCTGAGGGCTCCATGAGCTTTTCGAGGGAGTCCAGCAGGTCAAGGTCTCCCTGACGGTAGGCCTCCTGGCTTTTCCGTTCGATCTCATAGGCCGATTCGCCATCGGTATCGGGTGCCTTCTTTTTCTTGTCCTTCATCATATCCTGGGCGGCCTCCATGACCAGGCGTTCGGTCTGGAAATAGTTTTCGACGCCGGTGGCCTGTTTGCCGAGTTTGCGGCCGGTCTGGTAGATATACAGGTCGAGGTAGGTATCTTCTTCGAAATCGGCGCGGGTCCGGTAGGTGCGGTAGAGGAGACCGTTGATGACGGTAGGTTCGTCACTGAGGGCAGATTTTAACCGGTCGTCGTATTTCTCCAGTTGAAAGGACTTCTCATTGACATAGTCATTGGGTGCGCCCTGGGTATAGAATTTGAGGTTGGACTGCATGTTCTCGAAGCGGAACAGCTGGTCCTGCCAGAGTTGGGGGTCGAGTTCCAGGGCTACGATGTCCGCGCTTTTAATATCGACGTAAAAAGAATCACTGAGGTGGAAGACGAGTTTGCTGCTGACGTGCATCGTACCAAAGAGGTAGGAAGGTTTTTTGAGGCCGTTGCCGGTAATCTCCCACAAGAGGGCCGGATATCTCTTTTCTGTCTTTTGTTGGGCTGTCAGGGACGAGGCCAGAAAGAGGGAAAGCACAGTTACCAGCACACTACACCTAAGTGGGGTTGATCTCATTATTACAAGTTGCATAAAAGACGTCAATTCGGGAAAATTATTTTGTGAGCGGGGGATATTTGATGGTAGATAAGGTGTATGGGGCCGGCGGCCGCGATCGGGGTGTGGGGCGAGGACGGGAGGCGCTGGGATGGGCCCCACGGGAGGGCGGGGTTTTGGGGGAGGAAGGTGGAGAGCGGGCCGGAGGTGGGCGCTAAAACGATTTTTTGGGAAGTATGACTTTTTGTCTTACCTTTGCGGGCTTGAAAAATCATGCCGTAACATGATATCAAATCTGGTGCCGTAAGACCTGATTTGTACCGGAATCCCTCCGATATATCATCTACCACCTGCCTGGTATCATGTGCGAGTTGTTGTTGCCTACAGGCGAAGCCCTAACATTTAAATTAAACATTCCACATGAAGCTTTCACAGTTCAAGTTTGATCTTCCGTTGAACCTTATTGCCCAACACCCTGCGAAAAAGAGAGAAGACAGCCGTATGATGGTGGTTCACCGGAAGACCGGACAGATCGAGAACAAGCATTTCCGGGATATCCTCGAGTACTTCGACGACAAGGATGTATTTGTCGTCAATAATACCAAAGTCTTTCCTGCACGCATGTATGGCCGGAAGGAGAAGACGGGCGCCAAGATAGAGGTATTCCTGCTGCGTGAGCTGAACAAGCCGAACCGGCTGTGGGATGTAATAGTGGACCCTGCCAGGAAGATCAGGGTAGGCAACAAGCTGTATTTCGGCGACAACGACGAACTGGTAGCGGAAGTGATCGATAATACGACGAGCCGGGGACGGACGATCCGGTTTCTCTGGGACGGCAGTGATGATGAATTCCGTGAAGTATTGGAACTGCTGGGTGAGACACCGCTGCCCAAGTACATCAAACGCAAACCTGACGAAGAAGATAAAGAGCGTTATCAAACCGTATATGCCAAGCATGAGGGTGCGGTAGCGGCGCCGACGGCGGGGCTGC
>PMUF01000153.1 GCA_003167015.1 Chitinophagaceae bacterium
CGAATCGACGCCCATATCCTGTTTGTCCTTGGGCTGGAGCTTTTGCCCCATGATCCTGTCCGGCAGTTTGCGGCTCCGGATCAGCGTCTTGACATACGCTTCGCAGGTGAAAGAGTCGAGAGGCGTTTCATAATCCTTTCGTTTTTTGATGGCATGGCGGATGATGCCATAAGCCGGGTCTTCCCCCCCGGGCCGCACTACCACCTCGGCCATGGATAGCTGCTGGGGCGACAGCTGGAAGTCGACGACCACGGCTTCCGTACCCGCCGTGCTTCCGACCGTGATGGTCTTTTCCTGACGGGTATATCCTACGTATTGGCAGACCAGGGTATAGGTGCCCGGCGCCAGATCCAGCGCATACCGGCCCTCATTACCCGCCGTTACCCCCCTGGTGGTCCCTTTGACGAGAATCGACGCATACGCCAGCGCGTTGCCCTTATCATCGGTGACCTTGCCGGTAACCTTGATGGCAAGCACCCGGATGCCCGGCAGCAGGATCAGTAGAGCTAAGATAAGGGTGCGGTACATAAGCGGGAAGAAATTTTAGCTGGTTTTTCTCAGAAATGCGGCCGTGAGGGCGCTGCCGCCGCCGACCAGTGCGCCAATCAGCCCGGTGACGATGACGATGGCGTACGAAGAGCCGCCCAGGGGCAGGATTGCGGCAACCTTGGCGGACAATATGCTGCCATTGGCCAGATCGATCGCCAGGGCCATTCCTCCCCATAACAGGAAGAGCGCCAGGAAACCGGCCATAAAGGCCGGAAGGGGCCGCTGAGGGATCAACAGGCTGACAACAAATGAAACGGGGGCGATGACCCACCACGGAAAGTAAAGGCCGCAGGCAAAGCTGAGCAGCGCAATGAGCAAGATAGCGGCCAGGAATTTCAGTATCATAATTATTCTGATGAGGGCGTTGTTGAAAAATGCATGACCCATTTGACTCGCTTGTCCATCGTCTCGCCCGAACCCATTACCCACAATGGCAGATAGGCGCCGGCGGCCCAGCGATCGACAAAGGTATCGTAATAAGGACTCCCGGGGTTGCCGCTCTGTCCGCCCGGATAGATGCCATATGCCTCGGTCTTATCGGTTAGTTGAACGATCATTCTCCAGCTGGGACCATGGGACTGTTTGGCTGCATTGATGCAATGGGCGCCCCCGCCTATCGGCAGATGGGTGCGGCTCAGCGCCGGCAGTCGCAGCAGGTGACGGGCCCACGTATCTTTGTAGGCAGCCCAGGTGAGATGGCCTTCCTGGCTGACCCGGCCCATATCGGTGACAGTCTCCCTGAAAGCAGCGGTGACAACCTGCTGTAAGGTCTCTTTCCCGGGGGTATTGACATTGTCGATAAAGGACCAGCTGCTGTCTTTCAATAACGCCTCCAGCAATGTGCTCTCCAGGGGATGCTGCAGATGCAGCGAAGTCCTGGCGAACTCATCATCAAGGATATCGTGATCCAGGTGGTCCCACCAGTAATGGAAGATGATCGGGGCTTCCTCGCCGGGATCGTTGCGGAGATTCCATAGCTTGAAAATATTGAGGTACGCCTTTGCCTCTTCATTCAGGGCCGCCTCATTGATATGCTGCAGCAGGCTNNGCAGGATCGGCCGGGCCATCTGCGCAAAGACATTGAAATTATCGGTCTGCAGCTTCATCATGTCCGCCGGTGTGATGGAATTCATGGCATCGAGCTGGCGGTTGATGATCAGCCCGCGATAGATGGGGAAATCACTGCCGAGATAATAGGGATAGGATGTGTCGGCAGGCTCCTGGTTGGCACTGCTGACGAAACCGCGATCGGGATCGATCATATAGGGATTCTCTTCCCCTTCGATCGGATGCTGCCACATATAACTGCTATCCTCCCCGGGCATGACGAATAATCCTTGCTCTTTCCATTTGGCCGGGAACTGCCCCTGCTGCCAGATCGCAATCTGCCCCGCCTTATCCGCGAAAGCAAAATTCTGTCCCGGCGTCTGAAAGGTGCTGATAGCCTGCTTATAATCGTCATAATTGTGAATGGACTGGAGGTAATGGAAAGTCAGCAATTCATCGGAAGGATCTGCAGCCTTCCAGCGAACGGCATACGACCGGTCGCTGGCGACGTCGGAGAAGCCCGTAAAGCCGGGGTCATACATCACCGGACCAAAGACGGTAGTAGCGACGGTATCATAGAAAGGTGCGGCGTCCCTGATCCGGATCGTGTCGATCCGCTGGTCCGCGGTACGCCAGCGCCCGTTGAACCAATATTCATTGCGGCTATCGTCCTTGAATTTTATCGCATAGTAATCGCGTACATCCCTTTCAGAATTGGTGATGCCCCAGGCGCAGCTGTCATTGAACCCGATGATGACGAAGGGAGCGCCGGGAAAGGAGACGCCGTATACATTATAGCCCGGGGTATGGATCTGCATCTGGTACCAGATGGAAGGCAGGTTAGTGCTGAGGTGCGGATCGTTGCACAGAATGGGACGGCCGCTGAGTGTCTTCTTTCCGCTGACAGCCCAGTTATTGCTGCCATTGCTCTTTTCCGGCTTGAGCTCTTCATCAGTGACGGTGCTGTTGCCGTTGTAATAAAGACTATCCGCAGTGGCAGGCGCCTTCGGCACAAAAGAGGGCGGCAGGAAACGCGTGCCCCTGGGGATAATGGGATCGAGGCTATCCTGGATCGTCGGGTACAGTTTGGCAAAATCCTCCTTGCTAAAGAAGCTCCTCGCATTGGTCATTTCGAAGTCGTTATCCCCGCCGGCCAGATCATAGGCCATGTATTTGATGAAAAGGGCGGTCTTGAGGTTGCTCCACGGTTCGGGCTGATAGTTCAATAACTTGTATTCCAGCGGCAGGGCACTGGCGCTTAGCTGTCCAATATAGGCGTTGACACCCGCCGTATACGCATCGCAATCTCTCTTAACGACACTGTCTTTTTCCATGGCGGCCAGCGCTGCCCTGGCGGCAGTCACCATTCCCAGCCGCCGCATACTGCGGTCATATTTCACATAATTGTTATTCTCGCCCGGACCCAGGAATTCACTCAGCCTGCCCGCCGCCGCAAAAGTCTGGAATTCCATCTGCCATAGCCGAAACCGGGCATGCAGATAGCCCTGGATATAACAGGCGTCGGTCTCGCTGGCAGCTTCTACATGCGGGATAAGGTATTCATCAAAATAGACCTCGCCCTTGCCTTGCAATCCCGATAAGGCGATCCTTTCATTGAATCCCTGCTTCAAAGGCTCGGCATTTTGCCAGAACCCATGCTGCGGGCTGAGAAATTGACCCAGCAGAGGAGTCTTTTTAAGACTGCCCCAGGAAGTATTCAGGCAGATAATGAGTCCGGTGGTCAAAAGCAGGGAAAGCAGAAAGAGGACAATTCTCATACCAGTGCTGATTTGGGTGATGGTAAGTTAAAAGTATGAAAAAATACCACAAAATGGTATTGTCAGTCTGCGCGCTTTGGGCCAGCTTTGCAGCAGAGGATTGAACGTACTCTTTTATTCAATGTAGTTCAGGTGGTTCAGATAGATGACAAGCCGGTCTCAGGGTTGAGCCGGCTTTTTTTGCAAAAGCGCCGTTAACCTGTCGATCTCATCGGGCGTATTGAAGGAATGGATGACGATGCGGAGACGCTCGCCGCCCTTGGGCACAGTAGGATACAAGATCGGCCGGATATCCAGCCCCGCCTCTTGCAGGCTTTCGGCCAGCGCACGGACTTCGGCATTACCGGGCACGATGACTACCTGGATAGGAGTACTGCTGTGCAGCCGCTCGTAACCGATAGGAGCCTGTTGAAAACGGTCGATCAATTGCTGCAGCCGCCGCCGCTCGTCGTGCAGGTGCGGGAACAATTCATACGCGCGGGCTATAGCACGGACGCTCACCGGCGGCAGAGCGGTTGTGTAGATCAGCGGGCGGCTGAAATTGATTAAAAATTGGCGCAGCCGCTCGCTTCCCAGCACGATAGCCCCATGGCAGCCTACCGCCTTTCCAAATGTATGGATACGCGCAAAGCATTCACGCTGTAACCCGAGTGCCTGAGCCAGTCCCTCTCCCGCCTTCCCGATCACCCCCGTCGCATGCGCTTCATCCAGGACACAATGCGCACCATAAAACCGGCATAACCCCAGGATCGCCTCCAGCGGCGCCAGGTCCCCATCCATCGAAAAGACCGATTCGGTGACGATAAAGACCCGTGATTTGGCATCGGCCCCACGTACCGCCCGGAGCCGCCGTTCCAGGTCATCACAATCATTGTGGGAAAAGGAATGGGACTGCGCAAAAGACAGCCGGATGCCGTCCCGGATCGAAGCATGGCTGAGCTGGTCATAAAGGATCGTGTCTCCCCGCTGTGGAACGCAGCTGAGCACTCCGAGGTTTGCATCATAACCCGAATTGAACAACAATCCCGCCTCCGCCTGGTGGAAACCGGCCAACGCCCGCTCCGTCTCTTCAAGTAGTGGATAATTCCCCGCCAGCAACCGGGAACCCGTACTGCCATGCTCCAGGGCGTTTGACCCGATCAACCCGTTGGTCACGATCCCGAGATAATCATTGGAGCAAAAATCTGTTTTCCCTTCGGGCAGCCGCAACCGCCGAAACGCATCCTGCGCGCGACGCTCGTCCAGCTTGCGATCGAGGAATTCATCCGGGTATAGCTTTTGTTCGTCCAATAGCCTGAATTTCCGGCAAACGTACAGAAATCCATCCTATTTGACCACCACCTTTCCGTCTTTCATTACGAAATGCACATGCAGAATAGCATCGATATTTTTATCCAGGTCCCTGTCCACCGCGATGATATCTGCCAAATAACCGGGTTTCAGCACGCCGACCCTATCAGCCCAGTTCAATTGCCGGCTTGCGTTGATAGTAGCGAATTGCAGCACCTGCGCGATCGGGACGCCGGACTCGTGGTAGCCGATCAGGGTCCTTTTGGACGGTTCCGCAAAGGGCATTTTGAAATCGACATAGTCATCGGAACCCGCGACGATGGTCACTCCTTTTTGGATGGCTCGCCGCAAACGATCCCCCAAATGCCTGCGGTAGGCCATTATCTCGGCGATCATCGATTTCGGATCCTCCGGGCTTGCCAGTTTCGCATATTGGGTGAAAGTAACGCTGTCACCGTCCGTAGGCACCAACACCACCCCTTTTTTCGCCATCAGCTCGAGCGTCGAGTCTGCGACGTCATAGCCGTGCTCTATGCCGTCCACCCCTGCTACCACCGCGTTGTAAACCGCCTGGTTGTCCGTCGCATGAGCCGTCACCCTGCGGTGTAACCGATGCGCTTCCCTGACGATCGCCTGCATCTCCTCTATGCTCAGACTGGTATTGTTGGGAGTATTGTTGGAATAGATCTTGATGACATCCGCGCCCTGTGTAACGTTTTCCCTGACGGCTTGAACGCCATCATCGGGACTCTTGATAATCCGGTATTCGTCGTTAACGATCGGCTGGTATTTATAGATCAATCCGGGCAGCTGGCCTCCCTGGGAGCTTAAGCCTTTTCCGGCACAACGCATCCTCGGACCGATGACCAACCCTTCATGAATGGCTCTCCGCAGGGCGATGTCGGCAAACTCTCCCGAATTGCCCAGGTCCTGCACGGACGTGATTCCTGCTTCGACATACGCCCGCGCCCTTGCTGCTCCATAGATCGCCCGATAGGCATCCCCGTCCAACATCAACGTCCGGACCATATCCAGCCCGCTGAACTCGTTTTGCGGATAAACTATCTCCCTATTCAGCAAATGGGTATGGGCGTCGATGAGTCCCGGCAAAACGGTGTATTCCGAAAGATCGATGAGCTGGTAATCCTTTTGTTCTTGTTGGCTCACGTCTTTCGAGGACTTGACGGCGGCGATCTTGTTGTCATTTACGAGGATCGCCATCCCATCCCTGAACTGCCCGGTTTCACTGTCGAACAAACTACCTGCCCTGATCAGGTAGTTGCCATTCGTCTGCGCAAGAATGAAATGGCAGGGTGTCATAAGGAGGAATAGAAGGATGTTTCTCATAAATTACAATTTTGCCGTTTGGATTCGGGATCAATTGCAGTTCCCCAATTTAATCAATAACTTTGTGTCGATCCAGGTAATTTTACGACATGGAAACATCCGCCACAAAGAATATCCTCGGCCTTCAACTGCCGACAGATCCGCGCTGGGTAGACCTGGCCAGCCTCTCGCTGGAAGCTATCCTCACGGACCATGCGTGGTGCGAACAGAAGGCCGCTACCAGCTGTATTTCCCTGATCACAAGATATTCTGCCCGGGAACGGCTTGTACAGGAACTATCTCCTCTCGTCACCGAAGAATGGGGACACTTCAGGCTGGTGCTGGCGGAATTGCAAAAAAGAGGGCTGCGATTGGGCCGCCAGCGGAAGGATGTCTATGTTAACCAGTTGATGGCCTTCGAACAGAAGGGCGGCAGCGAAGAAGAACGCTTCCTGGACCGGCTGCTGATCTTCGCGTTGATCGAAGCCCGGAGCTGTGAGCGCTTCAAACGGCTCAGCGAAGGACTGGAAGACGCTTACCTGCGACAGTTCTATCGCAGGTTCATGGACAGCGAGGCGGGCCACTACCACCTCTTCATCGAGCTGGCCACGGCTTATATCGACAAAGATACCGTCCGCCGCAGGTGGAAAGAATGGCTGGAATATGAGGCCGGCGTTATGGAGTCAATGGAAGTCAGAGGAGACCGGATCCATTAAATCATTGATGCCCTGAAAAATTATCCGGCAGATTCACAGGCTTTGATGGCGGCCTTAAACTGACTATCCCAGGCAGATATATCTATATTCGCATCTTTTTTTGATGGTACCGGTTTGGGAAGTACCGGGGAAATGAGTATACCGGTATCGGATAGACTAACTTCAACTTCACTCCCTTCGACTAAGTTAAGTTCCGAGAGCATTTTCCCGGATAATATCACGCCCTTCGAATTACCCATCTTTTGAATGGATGTCCTGATCGTAAACTGAACGCCCTCTATCATATCAATTTGATTTAAAGTATAAAGTTATAATTTTTATATTGGTTAGAACAATTTATATATCCTATAACATATTGATTTTTAGCTTTTTAACATATAATTCAATATAATCTTTGATCTTTTTACGGCGATATTGCATGATCCAGCGCGGATGTGGCAACGGGACGATGGTCTTAAAGAACCCATGGCTGTCATTGATCCGGCTGAAATACCTGTAGTTCTCCCCCTCCCCCAGACAAAAGCACGTCTCAGTCGTCGGCATCGTTTTTAGCTGCCGGCGGATACACGCCAACACAAATGGTTCGATATCCCGCATCAGTTCCTTATCATCATAATAATTCAGATTTTTGCCATGCCGTACATAACCCAACGGTGATAGGGCCGTAATATAATAATGCCCGTAAAATGCCTCTACTCCGCCATATCCCCCGATCATTTCATATACGAACTGGGAAGATAGCTCTGCCTGCCGCTTCAAATCGTTGGGAATCCCGCATTTATCCGCCAGCCGGATAGGGTCGGTAAAGGGTATGCCCGTTACGCCACCGCCGAAACGCCCCGGATTGATGCCGAAGATATACGTACGGGGCCGGCTGTCGGCATAGAATTTTTCGTAGAACCGGCTGGCCAGTTCCCAGGCGGCGGGATCCTTATAAGGGTTCATGATCGAGATACCCTCCCCTAAAGCAAAACGGGGCTGCAGATGGCGATAAAAATGCAGGATGGCGGCGGACTGGGTTTCGAATGTATCAGACATCATAATAGATTTTAGTCCGTTCCACCGGAAAAATACGCCAGTTCTTCCGCGAGATCGAGAAAAGGATGCTGCTTTGCCAGTTCAGCCGTCTTCTGCCGGTAATCCTCCAGGAAACGGCGGTGCGCCTGTGTGGAAGGTTGAAAAGGCTTGTGGCGGCGGGCGACGACGATCTTCTTCACTTCTTCCAGCAGCCGGCCGTCGGATTCGCCGATGCAATGCCCGACGAATTTCTCCAGCACATACGCGGTGGCCGCATAATTCGGATGGACCATATCAATGTCATAAAAACGATAGTCGCGCAACACGTCGACAACCAACTCATACGCAGGAAAATAAAACAACCGGTCGAATTTGCCGACCAGGTGATGAACGGATTCTATGAGGCGGCCCTTGCTGCGGTTATTTTCCACCACCCCATCCCGGATATGGCGCACCGGGCTGACGGTAAAGATCACCCGTAGCCCCGGGTTGAAATAAAAAAGCTGGTGTAGACAATTGTCAAGCGCGGTATTGATCTCTTCGATGGTCATCAGGTGCTTATGAAAGGTTTGTCCCGGCGCACGGTGGCAATTGGCGACAAACGGGATATCGCTCGCGACGCCCCGTCGCCAGTCCGGTGGCGCCTGCTCGGATAGCCTGTAGGAAAAGGCGCTCCCCAGCGTGATGATCAGCCACCGGGTTTCCCGAAGAAACGCATGCGCCCTTTCCTGAGACGCATTGATCCCTTTCAAACATTCTGTCACATCGACATGCGAAAATATACTATGGTGCTGCCAGCTCTGCCATAGCTCGCCCGCAAACACCAGATCTTCTTCAGTATATCGCTGCGGCCGGATGTAGGAGATAAGACTGGAGGCAACGCTGGCCGGATCGAACAGTATCCCGTTGGGATTTTGCAGTGTATCGAATTTCCAGTCCCGCAGGGAATTACCGATATGCTCGGTAAAGCAGGATCCTGTCAGCAGGATCTTGTCCCCATAACTAATGGGTTGCGGCAGTGAAGGAATGTTGATAGGCAGTTGGAATTCCATTAGTTGATCATTTCATTGCTTCCGATGCATTACGAAAAAATGTCAGCCGCCAACCGATCGGCTTCACGCAGCGCCTCTTCGTCCAGCGGCGGTAATAGCTGCAGCTGCCGGAAATGGGCGATCATCCATTCCGTATCCATATTGCCCACCAGATGGTCTCCTGCCATCGGACAGCCGCCAATGCCTCGCAGGGCGCCATCAAACCGACGGCACCCCGCCTGCAACGCAGCATCGATCTTCGCCTTGCGGTTATGCGCAGTCGAATGCAGATGTACGCCGATGGTATGACCGGGCAGCTGCCGGATCAGGTAGTCGGTCACGGAAAAGACCTGCTCGGGTGTCGCCAGACCAACCGTGTCCGCCAGGGACAACGTCCGTACGCCCAGCCGGCTCAGTGCGGCAGCCCATTCGTACACAATTTCTTCCGACCAGTGATCGCCATAGGGATTGCCAAAGCCCATCGAAAGGTAGACGACCAGCTCTTTTTCCGTCTTCGCACAGAGATCCTGCATCTCTTCTACTGTCGCGAAGGAACCTTCAATGGTCTTATTGGTATTGCGCAGCTGAAAGGTTTCTGAAACGGAGAATGGAAATCCAAGATATTGTATCGCCTCATGCCCTGCCGCCTCTTCAGCCCCGCGAAAATTCGCGACGATCGCCAGCAGCCGGGTGACGCTGCCTTCGGTATCGAGACCGGCCAGCACTTCAGCCGTATCGGCCATTTGGGGAATGGCTTTGGGCGAAACGAAACTACCGAAATCCAGGGTATCGAAACCGACCTTCAGCAAGGCGTTGAGATATTCGATCTTTCGTGCCGTCGGGATGATATGCGGCCAGCCCTGCATGGCGTCACGCGGACATTCGATGAGAGTAACAGGTAGCCCGGCACTGAACGGCAAATCCTTGCCGCTGTGGGTCTGGGGCTGCGAAGGTCGTGGTCGGTGCAATGGGCTCATGGTAAACGGTGTTTCATGGCTTCATATAAAATGATCCCCGCAGCGACAGAGACATTGAACGAATCGAAGTCACCGGCCATGGGAATGGTAAAATGCTCGTCCGCTGCCTTGCGGATATAGGCCTGGACTCCTTTGTCCTCGCTGCCCATGACTATACAACAAGGTTCTGCCAGTGGTAGTTCAAAAACTTTTTTGGGGGCATTCATTTCGCTGGTGAACACCTTGATCCCATTAAGATGTAACGTGTCGACCGCTTTGAGCAGACTGGCGACCCGGCAGATATGGATCCGTTCCAACGCGCCGGCAGAGGATTTCATCGCCTCTTCATTCAGGGCGCCGGTACCTTTATCGGGAATGACCAGGGTCTGGGCGCCGCAACACAATGCCGACCGGGCGATGGCGCCGATATTCCGGACATCGGTGACTCCATCGAGCATGATGAACAAAGGCGTCCCCCCCGCCCCGACAACGTGATCGATCACCTGCTGCAGGTCCATGTATTGCACCAGACCGGCAAAAGCAATCACCCCCTGGTGGTTGGCCCGCGTGAGACTGTCCAGCTTCTCTACCGGAACGACCTGCACGGGGATATTATATTCCCGCGCCAGCTGCCGGATCTCCGCAATGGACTCCCCTGCCGTATTCCTTTGCAGGAGTATCTTGTCGATGGCACGACCGGACCTGATCGTTTCCATCAGCGGCTGACGGCCAATAATGAGTTGACTTTTCTTCATGCAAATGACAGTTGTCCCTGTACCAACATTAGTTTGACTTTCAATATGGACGCCACAGACATCGAATCGGTGATCTCCCCTCTTTCCACCATCCGGTAGGCCTCTTCAAAAGGCAGCTTCCTGACGACCAGCTGTTCTGTCTCCTCCGGCTCGGGCTCCCTTTGTTCAAGCCCCATCGCAAGGAACATATACCCCTTCTCATCGCCGACTGAATTGGAAAGATGCATTTCCATCAGCAGCAGCCACTCGGCAGCCACCAGGCCGGTCTCTTCCAGCAATTCCCGCCTGGCTGATTCGACCGGCGGCAAAGCCGGGTCCCCGCCCCCCTCCGGGATCTCCCAGCTGTAGGCATCCAGGGTAAAGCGATACTGCCCCACCAGCCAGGTATTCCCCTTCTCATCCAGCGGCAGGATACCGATGGCCAGGTTTTTAAAGCGGACCTTCCCATAGATGCCTTTCCCGCCACTGGGATTCAGCACGTCATATTCTGTCAATCCGATCCACTTGTTATCGTAAATAGTCCGTTCGTTCAGGACCGTCCACGGATTATGCGTCTCGTTCATACGGTAAAAGTAAAAAAAAACCTCCCGACAGGGAGGTTTTATGATGAGTGTAGTTGCTTTATTTAATACCGAAAGCCTTCTTCACCTTGGGAACATAATCCAGTTTCTCCCAGGTAAACAGCTCAACCTTTCTCGTCACCGTCTTACCATCGGGAGAGACGAAAGTCTTTTCCACCACCTGCGGCTGACGGCCCATATGACCGTAGGCAGCCGTCTCACTGTAAATCGGGTTACGCAGCTTGAGCCGGGTTTCGATAAAATAGGGACGCATATCGAACAGTTCCGTGACCTTCTTGGCAATCTGGCCGTCGGTCAGCTTGACTTTTGCAGTGCCATAGGTGTTGACGTTGATGCTCGTGGGCTGTGCAACGCCGATAGCATAAGAAACCTGTACCAGCACTTCGTCGGCAACTCCGGCAGCAACGAGGTTCTTGGCAATATGGCGGGTTGCGTAAGCAGCGGACCTGTCCACCTTGGAAGGATCTTTACCGCTGAAAGCGCCACCGCCGTGGGCGCCCTTGCCGCCATAGGTGTCTACGATGATCTTACGACCGGTCAGACCGGTATCGCCATGCGGGCCACCGATGACGAATTTGCCCGTGGGGTTGATATGATATTTGATCTGATCGTTGAACAGCTTCGCGTATTTCTTATACTTTGCCTTTACACGGGGGATCAGGATCTCGATGATGTCTTTCTTGATCTTAGCCTGCATCTTGGTCTCCGTATCGAAATCGTCGTGCTGGGTGGAAACCACAATAGCATCGATCCTGACCGGCTTGTTATTGTCATCGTACTCGAGCGTGACCTGGCTCTTGGCGTCGGGGCGGAGATATTTGATCTGCTTGTCTTCCCTTCTCAGCACAGCCAGTTCCAGCAGGATCTTGTGCGCCAGGTCGAGCGCCAGCGGCATATAGTCATCGGTCTCATTGCTGGCATAGCCAAACATCATACCCTGGTCACCGGCGCCTTGCTCTTCCTTCTTCTTCTTGTCCACCCCCTGGTTGATATCCGAGGATTGTTCGTGAATGGCGGAGAAGATACCACAGGAATTAGCCTCGAACATATATTCACTCTTGGTGTAGCCGATCTTGCGGATAACGCCGCGGGCAATTTCCTGCACATCGAGATAAGCCTTGGACTTTACCTCTCCGGCCAGAACTACCTGGCCCGTGGTGACCAGCGTCTCGCAAGCTACTTTTGACTGCGGGTCAAAAGCTAGAAAATTGTCGATCAGTGCATCGGAGATCTGGTCGGCTACTTTGTCCGGATGTCCTTCGGAAACGCTCTCGGACGTGAATAAATAAGGCATTGTGGAAATAAGTATTTAATTGAAAAGAATGGGTTTTTGATTTACGCGTGCAAATATACTAGACTCCATCCAGTTGTGAAAAAACGAATTATTTGCTGAGATCGGTGTACAGCTGCAAATAATCTGTTAAATCCGATTCTGCGTTAAAGGAGAGCACCTTTTTGCCCCGGATCTTACCGAATTCTTCGATCAGCTTCTTGTCGACCTTTTCGGCTCCGAAAGTGATGGCATCGGCATAGGTAGCGCCGCCGCGGAACAAGGCAGTATTGTTGGCCTCTTTATAAGGCTCCAGGTCTTTCTCCTTGATGTTGGCATGGATATTAGCCAGTTTCAGGAAGTCTGCTCCCAGTTTCTCTTTAAAGGTGGGCTGTCCGATAGTAAAAACGCATTTGCTGTGAGCAAAAACAGGCTCTTTTTTATAGACAGTCTTGAGGTACAACGGAATGAGCCCGGTCATCCAGCCGCTGCAATGGATGACGTCGGGCGGCCAGCCGAATTTCTTCACGGTCTCCAGGGCGCCCTTACAATAGAAAACAGTACGCAGACCATTGTCTTCGAACCATTTGTCCTGCTCGTCATGAAAAATGAACTTCCGCTTGAAAAGATCTTCGTTATCGAGGAAATATACCTGCAGACGCGCATTCGGCAAGGAGGCTACTTTAATTTGCAGAGGATAGTCGTCATTGTCCACGGAGACATTGATGCCCGACAGGCGAACAACCTCATGCAGCCTATGCCTCCTCTCATTCACCACTCCGAAACGCGGCATGATACAACGCACCTCAAATCCACTGTCATTTGATTTAATTGCCAACTTATTAACGATCTCTGCAAATTCTGTCAGCTCTAAATATGGCGACATTTCGTTGGCAATAAATAAAATTCGCTTTTTTTGTAGCATTATTTTACAATAATTGTTGAGCCGAAACCCGGTTTATCCGCCGGCGCATTAACACGAAATAGTTTGCAAAGGTACAATTTTTATTGTAAAATCGGCACTGTAGCCGCTTTTGACGTCTAAAACGGTAAAAATTATGATTTTATTCAAACGAGCCGGCGATCTGACCCGCTGGCTGGACCAGCAGCGGCTTTCCGGGAAATCGATCGGTTTCGTCCCCACCCTGGGCGCCTTGCATGCAGGACATATATCACTTATCGCTATATCAAAAAAGTCGGCCGGAGTGACCGTTTGCAGCATCTTTGTCAACCCCACACAGTTCAATGATCCCCGGGATTTCCAGAAATATCCTATTACCCTGGAAAAAGATATCGCCCTATTGGAGCAGTCCGGTACAGATGTGCTTTTCCTGCCGGAGGTAACCGAGGTTTACCCCGACGGCACTTCCGGGCTCGAGCACTACGACCTGGGCCGCATCGAAACATTGTTGGAAGGCAGGTACCGGCCCGGTCATTTCCAGGGCGTATGCCAGGTCATGCGCCGCCTGCTGGATGTGGTCAGGCCGGATGATTTGTTCATGGGCCGGAAGGACTATCAGCAGTGCATGGTCGTGCAACGGCTGCTGGAACTCAGGGATATGCCCACGCGGCTGCACCGCTGCCCGATCCTGCGCGAACAGGACGGCCTGGCCATGAGCAGCCGGAATATGCGGTTGACGCCGGAGCAACGGCAGAAGGCCCCCGCTATATACAAAGCGCTGCTGGCTATACGCACAGGCTGGCTGATGGGTCACCCCTCAAAAACAGGGCTCATCGCCACAGCCATGAAAACCCTCGAACAGGCGGACTTTCGGGTGGACTACATAGAAATTGCCGATCATAAAACACTGGAACCAATAGATGGGGGGCCGGGAGCCGTCGCGCTTATTGCAGCCTTCCTGGGAGAAGTTCGGCTGATCGACAATATGGTGCTGGAAATGCATTCCTATGAAAAATAATGCATTTCCAGCAAACCGCTAACGTCTGTCCTTCGGACGATCCGCCGGAGGCGGATCAGGGGGGAGCTTCAGACCGAACCTTCAGTCTCATGAATTTGTTTACTTTTGTGCCCATTTTTAAATCACAAGCATGGACATAGAAATTCTGAAATCCAAAGTACACCGCGCCACCATCACGGAAGCTAACCTGAATTATGTCGGCAGCCTCACACTGGACGAAGACCTCATGGACGCCGCCAATATGATAGAGAATGAAAAGGTGCAGATCGTGAACGTCAACAACGGCAGCCGCATCGAAACGTACCTCATCAAAGGCAAAAGAGGATCGGGCACCTGCTGCCTGAACGGGCCCGCTGCACGCCAAGGTGCAGTGGGAGATATCGTTATTGTCATTTCCTACGCACACATGGATTTTGAAGAGGCTAAACGTTTCAGCCCCAGGATCGTTTTTCCAAAAGAAGGAAATAAACTGTAACTTGTAGCCCTATGAAGAAGAAACTCCTGGTGCTGTTACAATATCTTTTTTTCGCTGCGCTGGCAGCGTTTTTTGTGTGGCTTAGCCTGAAGGATATGGACAGTCAGAAGTGGGCCCAGTTGAAGGATGCACTGGACCGGGCCAATTACTGGCTGCTCGTGCCTGTACTGGGGCTCCTCCTGGTCAGTCACTGGTTGCGGGCCCTCCGCTGGAGACAACTGATCGAACCCATGGGCTATGAGCCTTCCAAGATCAATTGTTTTCTCGGCGTGATGATCGGATATTTCGTCAATCTCGGCGCCCCCCGGTTGGGCGAAGTGGTCAAATGCACTATCCTCGCCCGATATGAAAAAGTGCCCGCCGATAAACTGGTGGGGACCATCGTAGCCGAGCGCGCATTCGATGTCATTTGCCTGGCGATCGTATTCGGGTTGACTTTTTTGTTCCAGTTCAACGTCATTCACTCGCTGACAGCCGACAAGACGGCCGCTTTATTCCAGGGCGCTAACGGACATATCTCGATCCTGAAAATCCTGCTGCTGGCAGCAGGTCTGCTGGTAGCTTTCCTGCTTGTCCGCTGGATACTCAGCCGCTGGGGACATATCAATCTCATCAAAAAAGTAAAAGCGATCTTCGTCAATATCTGGCATGGACTGACCAGTGTCCGCGCGCTGAAGAATAAACCTCTGTTCTTTGTTTATACGGTCGGCATCTGGTGCATGTATCTGCTGAGCACCTGGTTCGGTTTCTTCGCCATCAGCGCCACCAGTCACCTCACGATTACCGACGCACTCAGCGTACTGGCCATGGGCAGCGTTGGCATGATCGTTTCACCGGGCGGCATCGGCGCCTATGCCTTGCTGGTGCAGAAAACCGTTACCTTCTATGACGTGCCTGCCGTTCCCTATGGGTTGGCGCTGGGCTGGTTGTTATGGTTCGGCCAGTTCCTCAGCTTTATCCTGTTCGGTACAGTTAGCTTTATACTCCTGCCTATCATCAATAAAAAACGTACTCTAATCACTACGGATGAAAATACCGCAGATCATACCACAAAAAATCTTTGATCTCCCCGGGCTGCAGCACCAACTGAGCCGCTG
Source organism: Chitinophagaceae bacterium (assembly GCA_003167015.1). Lineage (GTDB taxonomy): Bacteria > Bacteroidota > Bacteroidia > Chitinophagales > Chitinophagaceae > Puia. Next base: position 15,808 of record PMUF01000153.1, read on the forward strand.
GAGACTACTCGGTAAGACCGTTGCCTTCACCAACGGATGCTTCGATATTCTCCACCAGGGACATATCGCCTCCTTATCGGATGCGGCCCGGGAAGCGGATTTCCTGGTCGTCGGCCTGAATTCCGATGCATCGACGTGTCGCCTGAAAGGGGAAAGCCGCCCTATCAACAACCAGCATGCGAGGGCAACGGTCATGGCATCTCTATTAATGGTCGATGCCGTTATTCTCTTCGAAGAGGACACGCCGCTGGACCTCATCAACGCGATCCGGCCGGATGTACTGGTCAAAGGAGGAGATTATACCCTGGAACAAATCGTCGGCGCAAAGGAAGTCATCGAAGCAGGCGGCCGCGTGGTGATCAACCCCATCGTCCCCGGCTTCTCCACCACCGGCATCATCGAAAAGATCCACCGGCTGTAAGATCGCCCCATAGCGCGATGCCGTGGCCCATAACGCTTCTATCCGTGGTACATGCGCTCTATCTCCTGTACGATGGATTCGATCGCCTGGTCATCCCCTTTGGGGTCGTAAGGCTGTTTGAGATTGCTGCTGAAGAAAAAAGCTACCGTCTGGTAAAACCGGGCAGAGAACCCACCCTTGTATTCTTTGATGATATCGTAGCAGTTGTTGCCCGTTTGCCTGTTGATGAGCTTCATTAAAATCTTGCCCTGGTAGACGGACATTTGTTCCAGCGGTTCCGCAAATTGCTTCCTGAGGTCCTTTTCCCGCGACTGGATATAGGCCTTCCGCTCGCCCTCCGTGTTCAGCAAGGCCATCTTCGTATTCATTTCGTTGATGATCACCCCGGCCTTACGGGCATAGGGATAAGTCACATAAACGGCGTTGCGCAGCCTTGTCCACTCTTCCATCCGCCTTCGCATGGCAGGCGACATGGGCGCCCGCACCCAGGTATATTCGATGGTATTGGCCGGCAATAACTCCCCGCCATAGATCTTGGCCGGAACAGTAAGGGTATCATAAGGACCGTAAACAGGCTTGGGAATGTCGGGCGGTAAGACCGTGCTGTCCGCGGCGGAAGGCGCCGGCTTAACAGGGGCCTGTGAATATGCAAAGCCCGAAGCCAGACAGGATACGGTCAATATCAACAGGTATTTTTGGACAACAAGGCGCATATTCGGTCTTAAAGTTACTAAAACCTTTGCAATTAATACAGCGGGATGCGCCAAGGTAACCCTTAACAAAGCATAAGGAAGTGTTAACGCCTAACAGATTGGTTATCAGCTCACTTTTGACAAGCCGGCCTGGCGGCGGCGCCAGAGAATGCTCATGACGAACCCGGTGATCATGATGATCGTTCCGATCCATACCAGGCTGACCTGGGGAAATTCCAGCACCTTCAGGGCGATAAACGGCACCATGGCTTCAGATTCCTTGATCCCTAATTCGATCTTTTTGCCATCGACCACCTTATCGAAACGCAAAGCCAGGTCCTGCGCAAAGACGGTATCATTGAGAAAATGGGGAATATTATTCTTGACATACAGGAGAGGGTAAGCCGTATACCGCATGCTGTCCTTGCCGAATACCGTAACCTTCGCCATCAGTGCCGTGTCGGTCTTTTCGAAATGGTATTTTGCATCATTCGGGTTAATGATAACAGAATCCAGAATAATAAATCCTTTGGAATAATAGGTCGTATCATGCAAGGCCATGGCATCGGATGGTCTGAACTGCGCTGTGTCTGCACTTTTATCCGGATTGTCGGTGGCGTTCACATACCCAAAGATATCCTTGTCCCAGTAATGGTGTTTATCCGGATTGGGATTAGGCGTCCCCCCTCCTTTGGTGGCATAAACGAAATTGGGGAACAGGTCGAATTGCTCGGTGCTGCCCTTCTTGTCGAAATGAATGCGGAAGTAGGTAGTCTTACTCCTTTCATCCACCGAATCATTGTTGATATAGGTTGCCGTATAGGGCCCCATGTCGGTAGCCACACCCTTCACCAGGGTGATATTTTCCATAGGGTCCTGCTTGGATTCAGGGCTGAAAGGGAGTAGGATACCGGTGGTATTGTACGATATCACCCCTTTTTTGGCGGAGGACAGCAGAATACCGACCAGCAGAACGCCGAATCCTATGTGCGCAATAGAGGAGCCCGCCGCCCGCAGTTTGCCCTTCAGGCCAATACGGATATAGGATGCATTCGCAACGACGGCATAGATGGCGGCAAACATCGCCAGGTGAATAGCGGCAAGAAAGCCTATTCCATATTTGTCATAGTGTATCCCCCCGAAAACGCTGATGAGTACGGACAGCACCAGTGCAATGGCAGTGGGCAGCCAGAGCTTCTTCAACAGGTAATCCCTTCCGGTGCCTTTATATTTCAGGTATTGCGTCACCGCCGTGAAAAGCCCGATTAGGATGGCGATAAAAATTTCGATGCGGTTATATGCGAATATAGCATCATCACCCATGGCCACTTTCTTCTTGGCTACCAGGTTGAAAACCGGCAGTGAGGTCGATCCGATGATGAACATCGCCGACAAAAAGAGCACCAGCGAACCGATGAACATCCAGAACTCACGGGAATCAGTAGCCTCTTCCTTGACGATATGCGGGATGTGCTTATACCGGGCAATGTATAAAATATACGCCGGGATCAGGAACA
>PMUF01000324.1 GCA_003167015.1 Chitinophagaceae bacterium
TAGGGCAAATCCATCCCCCCTGGTATTTCCGACAAATTTTGACGAATTCCGGACAAAAACCGCGATCCGTTATCCCCTATTTTCGAGGCCATTCCTCACCATTCATCACCAACAACCCGAACAATGACCACCTCTATTCTTGCAACAACCAAAAGCGTTATCAAACACTGGTACCTCATTTTACTCGCCGGAGTGATTTTTATTGCAGCCGGCATTTGGGTCGCGAGCACGCCGCTGTCTGCGTACCTCGCCCTGTCGATCCTTTTCAGTGTCTCCTTCATCCTTATCGGTCTCATGGAAGTCATTTTTGCCATTGCCAACCATAAAGAGATGAAAGGATGGGGATGGCTGCTGGTCTATGGCCTCTTCAATCTACTGATCGGCGGCATCTTAGCTTACGATCCCCTCATTTCCATCACTACCCTTCCCCTCTATGTAGGGTTCGTCGTATTATTCCGGTCCATTACGACCATCGGCGTCTCACTGGATCGCGAAAATTATGGAATCCCGGGTACGGGTAGTTTATTGTGGCTCGGTATCCTGGGGGTCTTCTTTTCTTTTATTTTATTGTGGAACCCCGCCTTTGCAGGTCTGTCCCTCGTCATCTGGACCGCCATCGCCCTGATCACCGCGGGTATTTACAGCATCTATTTTTCCATCCTGTTAAAGAAACTGGCTTAACGCTTACCGCTTTCATTTTTTGTGCCCGATCAAAAAAGTTCGTGCCGGTATTTTGATGGGGGTAAATTCGCCATTTTCTTGAAAAAAGAAGAAAAACAATCAGGAGAGGAGAATCCCAATTCATAAGCAATCTCTTTTACAGTCAGTGAGGTTGAGCCCAACATGTGTTTCGCTTCTAAGAAAATATGATCGATAATGGTATGCTTGGCTGTCATGCCGGTATATTTCTTCGTCACATAATTAAGATGGTTGGGATGCATATGGAGGGCGTCAGCGTAGAACTGAACGGAGCGTTTTGTTTTTACGTTCTTTTGGATCAGTTCGTTGAATGAGTCAACCAATCCGCTGCAGGGAGCGATAGTTGCTTGACTGGGCCACATTTTGCGGAATGATAAGAAGGGTATTCTTCTGAATGGGAAAACTGAAGTGCCCGATGGTCTTCTCACCCCTCCCCTTTTTTATCAGCGTGATAAAAAACTGTGATTGCCGATATGCCGGGATTACGCCATTCCAGGCCTCAACAACCTGTTCAAGCCGATGAATCTGAAAGTTAAAGCTGTGTTTCAGATAGTCATCCATATCGATTATGCCACGATCGGCATATTTGCGAAATGCATCACGATATTCTTTAATGATAATGGCATTATCGGAATATTTCATAATCCTCGGCTTTCCATAAAGATACTTTTGTTGTCAACCGCCCAATAACGTGAGTCGGCAAGGAGGCAAGATCTGTCGCCGGAACTTTCATCGATCGTTTTTGCCGTCCTGGCGACCATTCGGCGGATTTTAACGTATAGCAGCGGGAACGAGATGTTCCCTGATGTACTTTTGGTCCATCAGATGCACACAGTTGATGAGATACCTTTATACCATATTATTTTTTGCAGATACCCTGATATTCCTGTGCCTTGCTTATCTTCTTTTTCGCAAGTGCGACAGCAGCAGTTCGTACCGGACATTGGCGCTGATCTTTTTGGGGGTAGTCATCAGCATTTTTTTGCTGATCCTTTTATTAAGGGCCTATTTAAGACTGCCGCATGACCGGCGCCGGCAATAAAAACCTGCAACATGAAACAACATATTCCACTCAAGCGATTTGAGTATTGTATCCCGGCTCCCGGGGCGGCCGCCAGCGGGATAAAAAAAGTAAGTATCGACTTTGAGAAGAGAAAATTATCGCTGACCGGGGACATTGAGCCCGTCCCGGACGGATCCCGAAAGACAAGGCGGGCGCGTTCCACCTCCTCCAGGGAAAGGATAGAGGTTAGGGCCACCATTTATCCGGGTCTCACCGGCGCGCTGGTCGGTTTTTCAACAGGCGAACTAATCTTTTCCCTGGAAGGGATCATGCAGGATAGTAAACACATAAATACCTGCTCGGGGTTGCTGGTACTTGAGAATTTGACCAGCGGGCAGGGCTCGGAGGGCAGGGAATGGCAGGCGACCCTTTATCTTTACGATGACAATAGCGACGGACGCGAGTTAAAGCTCAGATTGACGACATATTGTCCTTCGGCGAACCCGGAGCTGAACTAATCGCCAAATTTGCTACTTTTATTGCATGAATGCGCTGATCATTGATGACAATACGATAGCCAGAACCACTATCAGGCACCTGGCCGGGAAAGTCGGTGATATCGATATAGTCGCTGAATGCGCCGATGCGATAAAAGCCTATGAGCTGTTGCAAATAAAACCGGTAGATCTGTTACTATTGGATATCGAGATGCCGGGTATGTCAGGATTGGAATTGACCCATAACCTGGGCGACAAGCGGCCCGTCATTATTTTCATCACTTCCAAAAGAGAGTATGCGGCTGATGCATTCGATCTGAATGTGGCGGATTATATCATAAAGCCGGTGACCGCGCCCCGTTTTATCCGGGCTATCGATAAAGCAAGGGAGATATTGGAAAGCAACAGTGAAGAAATCAATGTAAAAGAGGACGAGTTCATTTTTATCCGGGATTCCAATGTGGTCCGCAGGCTGAAGCTGGATAGCATCCTATACGCAGAGGCTATGGGCGATTATGTCAAATTGTATACGCCGGAGAGATTCTATGCCATTCACTCGACATTAAAGGCGGTGGAAGACCGGCTGCCTTCTTCAAGGTTCCTGCGCGTCCACCGTTCTTACATGGTGGCTGTAGACAAGATAGACACATTAGACGGCGGCGCATTAATCGTTGGCGGCAAGCCCTTGCCGGTAGCCGATGCATTTCGTGCCGCATTAAATAATCGGATGAATATCTTGTAATAGAACGCCGAATTAGTATTTTCTATGACCAGCAACCGGATTATTTATTTGATGCTGGCTGCTTTTATTGCCGGCAACCTGCTGATTATTTTCGTGCAGTACAATTCTACCAAGAATATACACGCCCTTATTACGGGCAATAAGAACCTATCGAATGAATTGAATGTCGGAAATCAGCTGAGGGAGGCGGAGAGAGATGTCCTGGCAACAGAAATCAGGATCGGCAGAACAGTAGCGACAAACGATACCTCCTATCTTGTTGTGGCGGACACGTTGCTGGCAGATGCCCATAAGTTACTCGATTCAATGAGGCTAATCAGCGATCAGGAGAGCACGATCAGCAATATCAACCAACTCTCCATACTTGCGGATGAAAAATTAATCCTGAGTAACCAAATCCTGGATACGTATCGTCAGGGGCGCCGGATTTCACAAGACAGTTTCCGGGCCATCATGAAACGCAGGTCCTTTACCAGTGAAGTGAATAATTTCAGCCGCGGAATTTATAGCAGCCGTCAACGAATCCTCGATTCCCTTTCTGCTTCTATCAATAGTAGCGGCAGAAGGGCTCAAAGATGGAATATTGTGATGGTCCTGATGGTAGTCGTCAGCGGCGTAGTACTGTTTTGGTACATTATCAGCAGGATACGCAGTCAAAATCTATTAATTGAACAACTGGATGCTTCCGAAAAGAAGGTCAGAGAGGTTTCCCGGATCAAGGAAAACTTTATGGCGAATATGAGCCATGAAATTCGCACGCCCATGAATGCCGTTTTAGGGTTTACGAATTTGTTGAAGGCCAGGAACCGGGATCCGGAACTGGAGGAGTTTATAGAAGCCATCGGGCAGTCCGGAGAAAGCCTGCTGACAATTATCAATGACATCCTGGATATTTCAAAGATAGAGGCGGGTATGATACGCATCGAGTCTACGATTTTCAGTGTCCGCGGCCTTATTCACTCCATTCAAACCATGTTTGCCGGGAAAATGCTGGAAAAGGGACTGGATTTTGCCACAGTCATCGATGAGCTTGTTCCGGATACGGTGTCCGGCGACCCGACAAGGTTGACGCAAATATTGGTGAATATGATCGGGAATGCGGTAAAATTCACGTCCGAAGGAGCAATCAGGGTCGTCGTCGACAATAAGGGAAGGGTGGGGAATCATATCCGTCTCGGGTTTGCCATCAGCGATACAGGTATCGGCATCGCAAAGGAGCAACTAGCCGGCATATTTGACCGGTTTCGGCAGGCGGAGGATTCGATTACGAGGAATTATGGGGGCACCGGACTGGGCTTGGCTATCGCAAAGGACCTTATATCGTTGCAGGGTGGGGAAATTGAGGTCGAAAGTGAGCCCGGCAAAGGAACTACTTTCCGGTTCACTATCCCTTATGAAATAGCCGTCGAACCGGCGAGGACTTCGGTCGTAACGGAACCAATCGGACCGGGATACAGCGATTACGGGCATATCCGGATTCTCGTAGTGGAGGATAACGAATTGAACCAAAGCCTACTCAGGCACCTGCTGACGGGCTGGAAGCTGTCATTCGTCATCGTGCGTAACGGGATCGAGGCGCTTGAGCAATTGCGGATCGGGAAATTCGACCTCGTGTTGATGGATGTCCAGATGCCAGGCATGGATGGTTACACGGCAACACAGGAGATCAGAACGAAATTGAAGCTGGAGACGCCTGTTATTGCAATGACCGCACATGCTTTCCCCGGTGAACGGGAGAAATGCCTGGGTTATGGGATGAATGAATACATTGCCAAGCCTATCAAGGAGAAGGAGTTGTTCGGGCTGATTACCAGGCTGACCGGAACGAATGACAACCGATCGAACGTTAAAAAGGGGCTCATCAAAGAAACCCCTGCTTACCAATTGATCGACCTGCAATACATGCGGGGAATCAGCGACGGGGACAAGGATTATGAAAGAACCGTGACGGAGCAATTCATCGAAGTCATTCCCGTCGATCTGGAGGCATTGGAGTCAGCGCTGGGAAACATGGACCTCGTCACGCTTCGCCGGACGGCGCATACTATGAGGACAGATGTAGCTATCATGGGACTTTTGGAAAGAGTCCAGCCTTTTCTGGATGCGTTGGAATATGAACCATTCGATGAACAGAAGTTTCAAAAGGCCGTTTTATCGGTAAAAACTATTTGCGTAAATGCTCTGCCGGAAGCCCGTCATTTCTATGCCTCCCTTTAACTGTTGTCCTACAGCGAAAATTGGACACGGGATATTATTTTGGCTATTTTATCCTCAGAAAGCGGTTTATTGTAAAACCCCGTAACGCAGTTAAAGGATAGCACCCTCCTGATCTCATCCGGACAGGCTGCCGCCGACAAGACAAAGATGTGCAACTGGTCCCTCCTCATTTTTAAGATGTTTTCCATTCGACCCAGCAATTCGAAGCCGTCTATTTCAGGCATGTGCAAGTCTGTCAGGAAGATCGTTTTCAAATATTTACGCTTACAACTATCAGCTTCTATATATTCTATCGCTTCCTTGCCTGCGGAGAAACTGATGATCTCGGCACGCCGGCTATAATCCCGGATAATTTTGTTTGCAATGGTCAAGGCAAACAAGTCATCATCCAGTAAAATGAAACGCGGAGAGTTTTTCATGGAAACAAAGGTTCACTCTTTAATCTTAAGAAAGTTTATAATATCAAATGAAAACATAGCGAAATCAAAGTAATTGATGAGGAATAATTTTATTAGCTAATTTTGATCCTTATGGATCCCATAGATCGATTAAGGAAAATGGTCACCGCCATCTCAGGAATGAGCAACGAGAATTTCGATCTTTCGATCGATTACTGGCAACCAAAGACTTATAAAAAGGGAGAGTTTTACAACGAGTATAAAAGCGTCTGCAAATACCTTGGTTTCGTTCTGACAGGCGTTTTCAGGATTTATAAATTTCATGATCAGTCAGGTGTCGAAAAAAATATCCAGTTTTTCACCAATGATCAGTTTATGACTTCGTTCAAAAGCTTTTTCAGCCAGGAAAGCTGTGAATATTACACGGAATCAATGACTGAATCCGACATCTTATATATCGNNCGACCATTTGCAGCATCTCTATAAGACTTCCCCTGCATGGGAAAGGTTTGGAAGGATATTTGCCGAATCCGTCCTGCACGCAGTCATGAATAGTACGGAAGCCTTTATGTTCAAAAGCCCTGAAGACCGTTACGCTGAGCTAATCAGCATCCACCCGGACATCTGCAACTCGGTTCCATTGTATCACATCGCCTCTTATCTCGGTATCGAAGGGCCATCCCTGAGCCGCATCAGAAAGCGCATGGCCTTAAAAGAGCCATAAGATCATCTAATAATATATTCTCCATTTTAACCCAGGTTAAAATTTTCCGTTTTTCGCAGCAATAGTTTTGTATTGTCTAAGCAAAACAATTAGGCAATACGAAACATGAAAAAGATAATATTCCCATTACTGATGGCGGTTCTATCCACCGCAGTGCTATCCTGCACTAAAAGTCATACCGGGACGGCCGCCCCCAAAACCTTTGTCATTGTGCCGGGAGCATGGTCCGGACCATATGCCTGGGACAGCGTACAAGCCATTCTTGAAAAATCCGGCAACAAGGTTTTTGTCGTTCAACTACCTGGTCATGGCTCGGACAGTACCGCTCCTCAAAACCTGACCCTCGATGTCTACCGTGACAAGGTCGTCAGCATAATAGATAGTATTGGCGGGCAGGTTATACTTGTTGGCCATAGTCTTGGCGGGGCTATTATTTCGGAGGTAGCGGAAGAAGTCCCTTCAAGAATCGAAAAACTGGTGTACGTCGCAGGGTTTGTTCCCTTAACTGGTCAGTCTGTGCTGGCCTTAGCCAGTACGGATACGGCCTCCATCCTCGGCGCCAATCTGGTTCCTTCCGCGGACAACCTGACCCTTGGCGTCGTATCCGATCAGATCATTAACAGCTTTATCCAGGACGGTACTGAGGATGAGCAAAGCCTCGTGCTGGCCAATTACAGGGTAGAGCCGGCCATCCCGCTAACGAATGCAGTAACCCTTACTGCCGCCCATTATGGCTCGGTGGCCAAAGTTTACATCAAAACCTTAATGGATCATGCAATCACGCCGACGCTGCAGAACCGCATGCTGGCCGCTACACCAGGATTTTCAGCCATTTACCAGCTCAATACCAGCCACAGCCCTTTTCTGGTCAAACCTGATTCCGTAGCCCTCCTTTTGACAAATATTGCTCATTAAAAATCACGAAAAATTAAAATCTCCAAAAATTAAAATCATGAAACGTACAGCAAACGCACATTGGACCGGTAACCTGATGCAAGGCACAGGTGAACTCAGCACACAAAGCACCGTGCTTAACAATACCCAATATTCATTTAAAACCCGTTTTGCCGATGGTATCGGCACCAATCCGGAAGAACTCATCGCTGCCGCGCTGGCCGGTTGTTTTTCCATGGCGCTTAGCGCGACTTTAGGACAGGCCGGTTTTACGGCCGGGGAAATATTTACCACGGCAACAGTAGATTTGGACCTGCAAGCCCTCAGCATCACTGGTATTCACCTCGAATTAAAAGCCACGCTGATCGATGGCGTTGACGTAGCCAAATTCAAAGCAATCGCCGAAGGCGCGAAAGCACATTGTATCATCTCAAAAGCATTGAGCGTACCCACCACTTTAAATATAACTTACGCGTAGTTTCGAACCAAAATGCCCCGCAAAATCGGGGCATTCATTTTTTCTCAGTCTGGTCTTTTCCCTCACTCTGCCCTCAGGCTGCTTGCCGGACTGGCCGTCGACACCCTCCATACCTGGGAGAAAACGATCAGGAAACAGATCGCGGTTAGGATGAGGACATTCGTCAATAGTATCCAAGGCGTAATGGACACTCTCGATACAAAGAAACGCAGCCAGATATTATTGAGCATATAAGCTATGGGTATGGCTATGATCACCGCGATAGCCTGCAGGATCATAAAGCTTCTGGATAGTAAAAGGATCACCTGCGGGACACTGGAACCGAGTATTTTTCGCAGGCTGATCTCTTTTCTTCTTGTTTCGGCGGTGTATGTCGCCATGCCCAGCAGTCCGAGACAGGAAATGATCACGGCGAGAAGGGCCAGCACGCCAAGGATCCCCGCAATATCACTCATCACCACATGGGTGATCAACAATTCCTGATCGAAAAACTCATATTCGAATTTGGAGGCTGGATTCACTTTCTTCCAGGTGTCCTGAAGAAAGGCCACAGTTCCCATCGGATTTTTCCCCTGTAACCGTACCGTGATATAGCCGAATTCGCTCTTTCGGTTTCGGAGCATGAGTGGCTCCATGCTCCGGCTTACATCCAGGAACTGAAAATTTCGTACCACCCCGATGATCTCGGCGTCTTTCCTATCAGCCAGGATCAGGTGCCGGCCCACCGCCTGTCGTGGTGAAGGGTAGTGCAGATCGGCCGCCATCTTTTCATTGATCAGGACATAGTGGTCGACGGAGTCATCCGGGATGGGCGGGAGATTCTTCCCTGCGACCAACTGCAACCCCCATACATCCAGACACCCCGCATCGATATCGATATAATTGGCCTGAAGGCTATCCTGCGTATTGTCCGCCTTATGGATCCGTTCCTGGTTATTGGTACCGGTCGCAGGCGGAAAGGTACATGCGGCAACAGCCCTGATATTCCTGTTGGTCGATATCGCCTGTGTGAACCGGGTATAGTTCTCCGTCTTAACCAGCTTTATATCCACGACGTTCTCCTTATTAAAACCATAGTCGAAATTCATTACCCGATTCCCCTGAAGATAGATCAGGCTCGTCGAGATAATAAAGATCAGCGAAACACAGAGTTGAACAACCAATAGCACTTTCCGGATCGTCAGCCGTTTCATGATCCGGAAGGAGGCCGCACCCTTTAACATATTCACCGGGTTAAACAGCGAGATATAGATGGAAGGCAGCAGTCCGGCGATAAAGCCGACTAGGGCGCTAAAGCCGAGAAATGTCAACAAGATCTGCGGGGTGTACTGGAAAGTGATGCCAAGAACTTTGTTCAGCCAAAGGCCGGTAAACAAATGCTGAAAGCCTATCAACAAAACGAAGGAGAAAAGCAGCGACAACAAGCTAACCAGTACAGCCTCCGTGATGAATTGCACGAAGATCTGCCGCCGCGTAGCGCCGGACACCTTGCGGATACCCACTTCCTTTGTCCTTGCCAAAAGTCGCGCGATAGAAAGATTGGTGTAATTCAAACAGGCGGACAACATCACAACCAGGCATAATACGCTCAGGATAATCAGGATGATCCTTGGCATCGACATGCAGGTCGGGTTACTGATCAGTTCCGCAGGCATGATATCTGTTAACGCAATAGCCTGGAAGGCATATTGGTTGTTTTTCCCCTTCGGATATTCCTTAGCGGAAATCTTATCCAGGATATGTTGAAGATCGGTTTTCGACCTCCCTTTTTCCATCAGCACAAAAGTATAATTGCGCCATATATTGTTCCAGTTATTAGGCGTATAGGCGAGGATAGAATCCCTGGCGAGAAGATCCAGTGTGCTGAGCGAAGCGAGCAATTCGAAGGGCAGGCTTGTCTTTCCCGGGTTTGGTCTGAGGACACCGGTGATCATGAATCGCCCATATGGCGTTTCCTTGTTGCCTGTGATGGGTACACCCGGCATCATCCCTGTATCATCGAATTTAACGGTCTTACCGATAGGATCTTCCCGGGGAAATAGCTGGTCTGCCAGCGCTTTGGAGATGACCAACGAAAAAGGATTGTTCAGAGCGGTACGTGCATCCCCTTCCTCCAGTCTAAAATCCATGACCCGAAATAAATTTCCATCCCCAAAATAGCCGGCACCCGATGCGATCTTGTCATTATAATTAAGGTTGCCGCCTATCTGCCTCATCAGCGCAGCGGATGCCTCGATCCCTGAATAGTCTTTTCTCAAAAGATCCGC
>PMUF01000540.1 GCA_003167015.1 Chitinophagaceae bacterium
GAAGAAGGGAGGGGTGATACGGGAGATGAATGAGCGGGATATTGCACCGACCGTAGCGCGGTTGCTGGGGTTGGATTTTCCTTCAGCTGTGGGGAAGGCGCCGGGGGAAGTGTTTTCCAAGTGAAGTCTTAGTTATATATAGTGGTTCACTTCGTTAAAAAAATGATCCCGCCTGTTCAGGCGGGATTCTTTATATTAGTGCTATATAAACGATAAGCTATGTCATCACGTCGAAAATTTTTACAGACAGCGGGTTTGGGGATTATGGGGCTGCCGTTGGCGGCTGCGGCGGGGTCCGGTAGTTTGATGGGGAAGGATCCTTTGGGGGCGGTTGGAAGCCTGGGAAAGGCATTGCCGCTGACTACGCTGCAGTTGGGTATTGCGGGGTATACTTTTTTGCATGTGCCGGTGGATGGGGCGATCGGGATGATGAACCGGGTGGGGATCACCAATTTATCGATCAAGGATTTTCATTTGCCGTTGGATAGTTCGCCGGACAAGATCCAAAGCGTGAAGGGGCAGTTTACTGCGGCGGGAATAAAGATCTATGCGGCGGGGGTTATCTATATGAAGAGCAATGCGGAGGTTGACCGGGCGTTCGACTATGCGCGTGCGCTGGGAGTCAATCTCATCATCGCGGCGCCAAATCCCGAGCTGCTGCCTTATGTCGAGCAGAAGGTGAAATCGACAGGCATCAGGATAGCGATACACAATCATGGGCCGGAGGATAAGTTGTATCCTTCCCCTGTGGATGTCTACAACCATGTTAAAGATCTCGATCCGGGGATGGGATTGTGCCTGGATATCGGTCATGCTGCGCGGGCGGGCGCCGACCCGGCGAAGATAGTGACGGATTATGCCGCACGGATCTTCGACCTCCATATTAAAGACCTGGCGGTGATCAGCAGGGTGGCTCAGCCGATCGTGCTGGGACGGGGCGTGCTGGATATTCCGGGGTTGATACGGGCGTTGGTAGGAATACGCTTTGCGGGCGTATGCAGTATTGAGCATGAGATGGATATGAATGATCCGATGCCGGGCGTTGCCGAATCGGCGGGGTTTTTCCGTGGGGTGGTCAAAACATTGTAAATTAAACTATGGAAGTACATCATCATCCGGACCTGCATCACCGGAGAAAGAAATTCAAGGAATATCTGCTGGAGTTTGTCATGATCTTTTTAGCGGTGAGCATGGGATTCATCGCGGAGAATGTGCGGGAGGGGATTGGTGACAGGGAAAAGGAGAGGCATTATGTGGAGAGCCTGGTCAACAATCTGAAGGATGATACGGCCAGTTTTGCCTCGACTGTTGCTGCGAACACAGAGAAAGTAGATTCTTTGCAAAAAATGATGTCGCTTTCCAGGAAGAGCCTGACGGATACGGCGGTCAGGAAGGCTTTGTACAATTGCCTCTCCTGGGCCAGTCGTTATTCTATTTTCCGGAGTAACGATGCCACGATGATGCAACTGAAAAATTCCGATGGATTCAGGTATATCCGGCGGGATCATGTGGCCGACAGTATTGCCAATTATGATAATGCGCTGAAGTATGTGTATAGTGCGGAGGACCTGTATGTCAAGGCTTCCCAGGAAGCTGTCGGAGCATTGGATGAGGTGATAGATTTTACAGTGAACGGGGATAGCAGCTTTATCAAATCAGATGGGCGATGGAATCCCGGGGTGATGCCGCCGTTATTATCGATTGATCCTCAGAAGATAGGCCTGATGTACAATAAGATATTTCTCGATTTGGGCTGGACGGACAATTATATCCAGAACATGAGGCAATTTCTGCCTATAGCCGTCCGGCTGATCGCTTTCCTGAAGGAAAAATATGATTTGGAATAGGCAACTCCTCCTGATAAGCCTCCGTTTGTTCCATTACCTGCGATGAGCAGTCTTCTCCGTAGAAATGCCGGCCGGCGTGTACCCTTTTATTTGCCTGAGAATTAACTCTTTGCTGACCACGATTACATCCGTCATGACGATTTGGTCGCGATGCGACCATACCGCAGGGGATAGGTCGTGTATTCTCTCATCCAATCTAATCACACAAAAATGCTCATGATGAACAATTTTAGACTAATGAGAACGGGCCTGCGGCCGGGTGCTGCATGTCTGACGCTGGTCTTATGTATTGTATTGGCTGCAGGTTGTCGCAAAGCGGCTATTATTGAAGCGGACCTGAGTGATTTTCAGCAGGTCAACCTGGTTGCCAACAAAGCGATCTATAATCCTGACATGGTGGATTCGACCTTGAAGGATGCCTGGGGCCTGGCCTGGGCGCCCTCCGGTATTGCCTGGCCGAATGCCACGGTGGAAGGGGTGAGTGAACTGTATTCGGTTGTACCGACGCCCGTTAAAGTGCGGGCAGCGGTCAATATCCCATCGCCCACGGATTCGGTCGGTGGTGCGCCGATCGGGATCGTCTTCAATTCCACCAAGGGTTTCGTGTTGCCGGATAAGGCCACCGCGTCCTTTATTTTTGCCGGCGGGGACGGGGTTATTTCTGCCTGGAACGGCGGGGCGGGCAACAATGCTTTCCGGATCGCGAATAATTGGGCGACATCGTCTTATACCGGCCTCACGCTGGCCAGCAGCAACGGGCAGAATTTCTTGTATGCCGCGAATTTCAAGACCGGCAAGATCGATGTCTGGGATACGGCCTGGAATCCGGTTACCTGGATGCCTTTTCATGACCCGGGTATTCCTCCGGGCTTTGCTAATTTCAATATCCAGCTGATAGATGAATGGCTGTTCGTGAACTATGCGAAAGTAGGCGCCAACGGGAAGCAGGCGGTAGGCGCGGGGGAAGGCTTTACCGATGTCTTCAATACGGACGGGTCTTTTATCCGGAGGTTTGCCACGCGTGGCGTGCTGAATTCCCCCTGGGGTGTGACGATCACCCCGAAGGGGTTCCTGAATTCCCAGAATGTGAAGAGCAGTTCCGAATCCGGTGCTGGCGCCAAGGTAGATTCGACTCAGCCGGTCATCCTGGTAGGCAACTTCGGCGACGGGCGTATCAATGTATTTACCGAGAGTGGTATATTCCTGGGTCAGCTGCAGTCGCATAAGCAGGTCATCACGATCGATGGGTTGTGGGCTTTGGGATTTGCGCCTACGACGGCGACGACGATCAATCCGGATTGGCTGTTCTTTACGGCGGGCCCTGCCGGGGAGACGGATGGGATTTTCGGCTACCTGAGTAAGCAATAAGACAGAGGTTCCCATAGTTGCTCAGAGCCCCCTGTACCTTATGGTATGGGGGTTTTTTGTGCAGATTCACCACTTACGGGTATGCGATGGACGGAAAGCTTGTTCTATCTTCGGCAGAACACTAATAACTTATGAGAAGATTCGTCCGGGTTATCCTGATCCTCGTTGCTATCTTACTGGTTTTAATTTTGGCCACAGGCCTTTACGTGAAAAAAGCGCTGCCCAATGTAGGGCCGCCGGCCGATCTCAAGGTAGAGATCACCCCTGCCCGGGTCGAGCGCGGTAAATACCTTGCCTTCTCCGTAGCCGGCTGTATGATCTGTCATAGCGGCCGGGATGAAAGTCGTTTTGGGGGGCCGGTCGTCACCAATACCCTGGGAAAGGGCGGCGAGGTTTTCGGGCATGAGGAAGGTTTTCCAGGAGAGATCTATGCCTCTAATCTTACCCCGTATCATCTCGGCCAATGGACCGACGGCGAATTGTTGAGGGCGATCACCACCGGGGAGAGCCGGGACGGGCATGCGCTGTTCCCGATCATGAACTATCCGGCTTACGGAAAACTGGATTCCGAAGATGTCTTCAGCATTATCGCCTATCTGCGCACGCTGACAGCTATCCCGAATGACGTAGCGGCGACGACGCTGGATTTTCCGGTCAATCTTATCGTCAACACGATGCCTGCAAAGGCTTCCTTTGCGACCAGACCTGACAGCACCGATGCGGTTGCCTACGGTGGTTACCTCGTAAAGATGGCCAGTTGCGTTGAGTGTCACAGCAAGGCGGATAAAGGCAAGATCATTGCGGGGACGGAATTTGGCGGTGGGCGTGATTTTGGTCCCTCTGCGGGGAAGGAAATGTATTCTGCGAATATTACGCCGGACAAAGAAACGGGTATCGGTAACTGGACGCTGGAATTGTTTATCCGGGCGTTCAAGCAATATGCCGACAGCGGGTATGTGCTCAAGCCGCTGGCTGCGGGGGACAGGGGTACGCCGATGCCATGGCTGGCGTATGCAGGGATGAGGGAGGGGGATTTATCGGCGATGTATGCGTATTTGCAAAGCGTGAAGCCGATACATGATGATGTGAAGAAAATGCGGTAGGGTGTGCGTTAGCGGTAAGGTTCCAGAAATGTACTCTTCACCTGATCGGAGCGCAGGACATAACTGACCCAGATGGCTGCATAGACGGCTGTGCGGGCGAAGGCCCAGGGCAGATCATCGCGGTAGGCGGTGAGCGGTGAGGGGATGTGTATGGTATAGAACAGTGCGATGAGCAGGAGGCGGCCGGAGAGCAGGATGCCCATGTACCAGATGAACATACGGGGAAAGATATCCCTTTTCTTCCAGAACCAATAAAGGACGGCGCCGGCGATGGCCATGAAGCTCAGATGGATGGCCAACTGGCCCAGATAGAGATATTGGAGGGAGAAGCCGCCGGCATTTTGCCAGGCGATCCAGTTGTTGTAGCTGTAATAATTCGATTGAAAGAACTGGATGGCATCGAACAGCAGGCCGAGCGCGATGCTGAGGCCCAGGAACATGATCCAGCCGCCGAGCGGATAGCCGGAGCCGGGCGCATAGTGAGTATCTTCGCCGCGTCTATTACAATAAACGAACAGCCTGGAGAAAAACAGGGCATAGAAAAAGGTTAGCCAAATAGCAGGCCAGCAGGGCCGTGCGCTCTGACGGGCGATGGACACCAGGTCGATACCGGTATGGTCGGCTGACGGATTGGCTGTGGATGAGGGATCGGTTGCTGAAGATGGATCGCCGTCATTGTACAGCTGAAAAAATATTTTGTCTGCCATCGTCTTGTAATCGGTCTTGTATTGTGCGACGGCTGCGGCGGGAACGTGGTCATCGAAGGTGACGAGGTTATAATGGAGCGTCATTTCCTTCCCATTGGTCTCCGGCGTAAAATCAAATTGGTAAGCGTCATTTTCGATATGCAGTGCCTCAGAACCGAAGCTCCAGTTTTCCGGTAAGGAGAGGTGCAGGGTATAATGAATATGAATGGGCCAGGTGAGGCCGAGGGGCGCGTCGGAGGGTGCGGTGGAAGGATCGGGCAGGAATTCATTGATCAATTTGGCCTGGAGATCACAGGATCGCTGTCCTTTGCGGTTGACCGTCCTCATGCTGGGGATGGCGTAAAATTCTTTGACGGTCAGCTGGTCCTTCAGACTGTCATCCGACCAGGTGATGGCCCCATCGGTATGGATGCCTTCGAATTCGGAAGCATAATATTTGGTATAGCTTTCCTGCAGGTCTTTCATGCTGGTCTCTGCCAGCTCTCCTCTGATCTTATCGGCGGCCCCACCGGTGTAGGTACTGGTGACCGTAAATTTCGACGTGTCATCATAGCTGGCGTCCAGTTGTTCCCGGACGAAATAATCATAAACCTGACCCGGCCTGATCTGCTGCAGGCTGTCCTGTCCATCGCGGAGCAGGAGCGCATAGCCGTAATCGGGGATGAACAGATCGGTCAGCTCGCCGCGCTGACCGGACATGGTGGGATCGACGAAAAGCCATGTACCTCCAGGCCGCTGAATGGCGACGATGGCATGATCGAATTCACCGGGAGACGGCGCCACTGCCGGAAGGTGGCGGCCGCCAGAAGTATTCACCAGGGCTACACAGGCAGGCACCCCTTCATGTTGCAGGATGACGGAAAGCAGCAACGCCTTGTCCTTGCAGTCGCCGAAGCGGCCGGTATAGACTTCGGCCGGGGTATGAGGCTGTTCGGTATGGGGGCCGATCTCGAGCCCCAGATAGCGCACTTCGTTCTGAACGAAGCGTGTGGCGAGATTGGCGAACAGGTCTTTATTACCACCGGCGGTCTTTCGCCAGGCAGCGATCTTTTGCTGCAGGTCGGGCGGCAACGGATACTGATAGTGGTGAAAAGTAGTCAGGCCCCAGCCGACGACTTCCTGCCAGCTGTTGTATTCCGTAATATAGACTGTCGGGAAGTCGGTGTACCAGTCAGGGGCGGTCGATGAGGACTCCCAGGTTTTCAGCGGCGGGTTGCTCCAACGATAGACGATGGTATTGCCCTGGCGTTGCTGGTCGGGGGCAGGAGCGCCGTTGATGGTGGTGATATGGAGCGGCCGGTTGGCGGCAGTGACGAGCGTCCTGAAATAGTTGCCGATGGCGGTCGAGCGGCCGAGAGAAAATTCATCCGCATATCTTTCGCCGAAGACGGGATTGAAGCCTATAATAGAATACGCGACCTCAATCCTGTCGTTCTTCCGCACATCTTTCAAGGTTATGAAGGCTCTTTTCAGCCCATTGTATTCGAAGTCGCCGGCGTCGGTCTCTTCCTGCACGACTTTAATGCGATTGGGATTCAACTGGTCGATGACGGCCCCATCCCGCAGGATACGGACACGATGAAAGACCACCTGCTGAAATTCCGGGGAGAAAGTGACGGAGACTTCCGACTGGTCCTGGACACCGGATTCGTTAACGATAACCTTGATATAATGAGTGAATTCCGTATGACGTAAAAGGTGAGTCTGCATGTCCAGCAGCTTGTAGTAGTAACCGTCGCTGATGTCGCCGGGGGCGGGTGTTTTTTCGTTGTCAGGATGAATAGGAGCCAACCAGTCAGGGAAAGTGCCCGTTGATACTTTGGGGCTGGCCGATGAAGCAGAGGTCAGGAGAAGAATATAAAGGACAATGGGCAATGCGATACGCATGAGGGGCGACAGATTAAAGGTTTTCAAAGTTAAAAAAAAAGGGCCAGGATAGAAATCCAGCCCCGTTTTTAAATCCAATATCCTATGAAAAACCGAAAGTATAGATTCAAGGCACGTGCCAATTAAGGGCCGCACGATGTTCGGGTTTCGTAACCAATGAATTGTGCAGATTAGGGCCAAAAAGATGGTTAAATAATACGCTGATTGTTTCCCAGGCACGGACAAATTTTCTTGTTGTTGGAGTCGGAAAGGCGGATGATGTGTAAATTGTTGAATGAAACATCTGACTATTCTACTTGCCGCCTGCTGCCTTTGTACGGGCATCCGGGCACAGCTAAAAGTACAATTCATTGCTCCCGATGCTACGGGCAGTGGGATCACGGTCGTACATAGCCCGCACATTGCGCTGTATGACCCTGCCACGCCCTCGCGCCATCAACTCCTGCTGATGATCCAGGGGACCGGCGGCTGGGCGATCTACCTGCGCCGGGTCGACAGCTGTTTCGCTGCCATGGGATTTCATGTCATCAGCATCGACTACCCCGATGATGTCATCTCGACGACCTGCAGCAACAGCAGTGACAGCGGCTGCTTTGATGACTTCAGGCAGGAAATCAATTTCGGTACTCCCGTGAGCAGCGCCGTCAGCGTTGATAGCACCAACAGCATTGTCAACCGCTTCTCGCGGTTGCTGGTTTATCTTGCCGCGCATGATCCCGCCGGGGGCTGGGATGCCTATCTCCGGGGCGGTCAACCGCGATGGGACCGGATCGTCGTTGGCGGCCATTCTCAGGGCGCCGGCCACGCCGCCTATCTGGGAAAATGTTTTCCACTCGCCGGCGTGCTGATGTTCTCCGGTCCCCAGGACTATCTACAGGTCTTCAAGCACCCGGCCCCCTGGCAATATAGAAAGGGGTTGACGCCTGCCAACCGCCAGTTCGCCTTTCTGCATGTCCGAGATCCGTATCATTTTCAATTCCAGGCAGCCGATGTTGCCGCCGTCACCGGCTTTCGCGCCACCGACACTACCATGGTCGTTCCCGGCGAGCCTGTCCATTCCAACTACCATATTCTCGTGAACAATATGGAAACCAGCGATCCCCACGGCTCTACGCTCAACCCGGTTTTCGTTCCGGTATGGAGCTATATGATCCGGAATTTTTGAAAAGATCAGCTGAATTTGGTCACGCGGAGAGATGGTTTTGTGTCTTCATATCAAATTTATGATCATGAAAGCGAGAATCTCATTCGAGGACTTATCCAAAGAATTGATGGAAGTGTTGATGAAACCCGGCTATTATATCCATCAATCCGGGTTGGATCCGAAGCTGATCGAGCTGATGAATTTCAGGGTCTCGACGATCAATGGGTGCGCTTACTGCCTGGATATGCATTTCAAGGACGCCGTTGCCATGGGTGAGTCGGAACAACGGCTCTATTCCCTGGCCGCCTGGAGGGAATGTCCCTATTATTCAGATAAGGAACGGGCCGTGCTGGACTATGCAGAGGCCGTCACGGCCAACCATGTGGAAGATGCCGTCTTTGACGCTTTGACAGCATTTTTCAGCAAGAAGGAAATTGCCGACCTTACGGTGGCTATTACTGCCATCAATACATGGAACAGGCTCAACCGTGCCTTCAAGACCGTCCCGGGCGGATATAAGGTGGGGCAATACGCATAAGACACGCCATGATCGACCAAAGAATTCTATTCCCATATGCCTACAACATTCTCGGTTCGGCGGAGGATGCCAGGGATGTTATCCAGGATGTATTATCCGATTATCTTGTGCGTCCCCGGGAGGGCATCGACAATGAAAAGAACTACCTGATCCGAAGCGTCATCAACCGGGCTATCAACACCAAAAAAAAGAAAAGGAAGGTCATTGGACAGTCGGACATCTGGCTGCCCGAACCTGTCGCTACCGACGATGCGGCAGACCGAAACCTCTATCTAAAGGATATCCTATCCTATTCTCTGATGGTGCTGCTGGAAAAGTTGCATGCCACCGAACGGGCGGTGTTTATCCTGAAGGAAAGCTTCGACTATACCCACCTGGAAATCGCGCAGGTCTTGTCCATTACGGAAGATCATTCCCGTAAATTGCTCAGCAGGGCTAAGGCCAAACTGTTCAAGCCCGGGTCGGGGGTAAAGGACCGCGACGCGTATACATCCGTGATCCTCGAACGGTATATGGATGCCATCCGAAGGAGGGACACCCTGCAACTGGAAAGTCTGTTAGCGGCGGAGGTCGTTCATTATGCCGACGGCGGCGGCAAGATACAGGTAGTGAAAAAAGTCAGTACAGGCTCCGCTGAGGTGGCGGAACTGCTGATCATGGCGTATCACCGGTACCAGGCTCATCTGACCATTCGGCTTACCCGGGTAAACCACCAGGCTGCTTTTGCCTTCTATGATGGCGACCGGTTAGTGGTCTGCCAGGTTTTCCATATCGACCAGGACGGTAAGATATTGCAGGTCAGCAGTGTCTTAGATCCGGAAAAATTGCGCAACCATTTGACGTGGCCACTTGAATAAAAAAAGCCTTCCGCAATGCAGAAGGCCTTTTTCGATCGTTTTCATTGAATCTATCTGGTTCCGGCGGCCGCAGATGAATTCTGGAGCGGGTTGAAATCGTTCAGGGCAGGAGTGATGATAATTTTGATCGTAGTGCTTTGCGGAGCGCCATTCATGGGCGGTTGCTGCAGAGACAGATTGATCCTGGGAACCCCATTTTTCAGGAAATGGTTGGCCACAGTCACCATCCGGCCTTGTTTGAGGGCCCAGGCATGATTGTGCAGGTGTCCCGGTCCGCTGTACATCGCCGTCGATCCTTCTGCCGAATAATGATGATGTATTTTTTTGTGTGCGGGGGCGGTGGTGCCGGTGCTGCTACCGGGGACACTGGTTGTTACCGTCGCGTTGCCGCCGCCGCTGCCGCTGCTCTGGGCGTTGACGCTATTGTTGCCATTGTCGGTCGCTGCAGCGTGATGATGCACTACGTGATGTTTTGGGGCGGGGTTCATCATTACGTCGTTCGACGCTGTCCAGGCTATGGCAGAATCGCCGCTGGCCACAGTCACATTGACACTCGACCTGCTGCTGATCAGCTGTGCCACAGTATCCAACACCTGTTTTCCGACGGGGGTAACCATCAGGCTGTTCTTCTTAAAGAGGTCATTTTCATCCAGCCGTACGTAAATGACATTGTTCGTCTGCTGTACATCGGCATTGGTCACACCCGCCTGTGTCAGCGCCCCTTTGATATCCTGGCTGACCTGGTTGAGCGTGTCCTGCTGTTGCTTGAAATAGCCCTGGTAATAATCCAGGTTTTTCTGTTGAGCGGTATATTTGCTGTTACTGGCGTCTAACGACTGTTGCAGGGTTGTATTCTTACCCTGTAAATCGTTTACATTGGCGTTTAGCGCTGAATCCTTTTGTGCCAATTGGGCGCTGTCCATCCTGGCTGTCGCCAATTCCGCCTGCGACGTCTTATATTTCCTGCTCGATACGCATCCCGAGAGCAGGATCAAGGCAGTACCGGCTACAGCAAACGACATATTTAGTCTTGCTTTCATGATCAAGTAGTTTTAAGTAATGTGTAATATGATTCCTCACATTTACTTAAAATATGATGCCAGGGGAAAGTGGGGAGATATGGCCCTATTGAACCAGTTTCCGCTGTGGGGGCGAGATGAAATCCCATTTTTGTCCTACCATCAATAAACGAGCCGGGTGTTGCCCTGCCATCTCAGTGATTCTCGGGTGAGGCCGCGGTGAGGGCTTGCCATGCGCCGCTGCCGACGGACACTTCGCCGAGATGGAATTGGGCGTGATTCAGCAGATGCGTCCGGGTAAAGGCTTTTTTTGTTTTGATGGCCAGGAAGTAGACTTCATTGCTGCCGGCGGTGACGGATTTCTCCAGCATCATGCGGAATTCGGGGTCCTGCTGTGGATGCATCTGCTTTTTCATCGAGCCATCAGGAGCGATGGTTACACAGGCCAGCAGGTGTTTTTTATTTTTATAACCGTCGACCTCCCTAGGCTTGGCTGTGGCTACCTCGGTATTTTTCTTATCGTCATAAAAGAATAGATGGATGTTACCCCTGTCGTCCGCTACACAGGCGGTACCCACGGCCAGCGCGATGTCTGGCTCTTTCTGATTCTTAGACACGAAGTTTATCCATTGGGGATTGTTGTTTTGATCGAGCTTGACGATATAGTTATTGCCACGGTTTTGATAGACGATGCTGTAGGAGCTTCGGGTCATATTCATCATCGGTGCAGCGCTGCCCTGCAGTTGGTAGCCCATCTGCCCGGGCTGGAATGTCGCATAATAGCTCTGATAGACTTTGTCGCTGTTATCCTCCAGGACGAGGGCACGGGAGCCATCGGGCAGATCAAGGGTTTTGATCAGGCTGATGTCCGTAGGCAGACCTTTCCCGGTGAGGTCCTTCACAAAATCCGGCTGATTGGCCAGCAAGGGGGTGATGTCGGTCTGGCTCAGCGCGCCCAATTTCTTGGTGACCGGATCGAAGGACCCGGACATGATGGCGGTAAAACCTGTCTTTTTCTTCGCGGACAGGAAACCGGTGAACAAGAGCCGGCTATGCTTATCAAGAGACCAGGCGATATTGCGGAAGTCGCCTGCGGGCAGGCTGGACAAGGGAATAGCCAGGGGCCGTCCTCTGAGGTCGACCTGGACGAGGGTGTATTTGAATGGGGTATAGTCGTCTTTGCCGGGTTTGACTGCGACATTATAAATCATGTCGATGATGCCGTCGTTGCTGAGGATGACGTCGAGGTGCTTGAAGTCTTCACGATCTTCGGGCGTGGTATAGGAGAAGGTCACGATCTTGTTGCCTCTGCGGTCAATCAGTGCTCCTTGCAGGATCTCTCCTTTTTCTTTCCGGTGTTTTCCCTGGGCGATGATATAGTGAAGGTTGTTATCGGGGGAGCTGCCGGAAGTGAATTCGGCATCTTCTTCTTTGGCGTCCATGGTGAAGAGGCTGACGGGCGAGCCGGTGAGGGCGCCGGTATTCTCTGCAACGGCATAGCTGCTGACGCCGCCGTCTTTGTTGCTGGTCAACAGGAACAGGCCGCCAGCGCCGTACATTGCGGCACGGTAATGCTGACTGGAGAGGTCCTTGATCTGATTGCTGTACTGCTGGCTAAGCTTGGCATCGAAACGGGTCACTGTCACAGGGTCTTTATCGTCTGTAAAGGGGTAGGTGATGGATGCTGTTGCAGGCAGGGGGTTTAATTCTTATTTTCGGATAGTAGCCCAAATCGATACTTTTTTCCCAATCCAAGAAAAAATACCGAAATCTGCTTTCATAAAGGGTTGGTTTTCAGCCTCAACCGATCTGGCATCCCAATGGCCTCCTTGTACTAAAATCCTATAGTATGAAAACTAATCTACCCTCGTTTATTATCGAATTTACCATTTGCCTTTTTATCTCCGGCTATATACAAGCGCAGCCAGCGATTGAATTCGCCAACGGATCAGGTCCGGCTACCAACGGATCTACTACGGCCAGCCAGGTGATCACGTTCAAGCAAAATGCTATTAATCCCATTACCGGGACCTATACTGCCTTCTCGCCAGCGACCACAGCGACATTCGCCATAAGCAATCAACAATACACTCTCCCGGCAAGCCAGAATCCCAATGGTGCTAATGTATCATTTGGCGCTACGGTAACGGCCACCAGCCAGTTGATCACCAGCAATGCTCAATTCTCTGCAATGAATGGCATCAGCGGCGCCCCTGCAAACGATTTTAGCTCTACCCAGGCGAACGTTGGCAGCGGGATCTCGGTAACCAGCAACTATGCCACGGAAGTGTTCGTCTCCGGCATGGCCCTTTATAATGCCAGTGCGTCCACCAGCGGCCGCTATTATATGGCCAATCTTACCATCACCTTCAGCAAGGCGATCACCAATCCCGTTGTCCAGGTAGTGGGCCTCGGAGGTACCGTCGGTGCACAGGGATATACTTCCGAGCTCGAGTTGCTGACTTCGGGCGTTACGCTGTCCAAACTTTCCGGTTCTACGGAATTGGACGTCACCAGCACTGCTATCCTCAATTCAGCTGCTGCTCCAACGGCCACTACAGGCTCCGGGGCAGCCTCGGGTTCGGTGCTGGCTACTGGTAGTAACCTAACCAGTCTCGTCTTCGAGATTTATCTTCGCGGAGATGGTCAGGGTCCATGGTCCACCAATACTATACACTCCGGCGATGCCTTCCTTATTGGTGTTTCTGCGCTCAGCACCGAGGTCACTTTACCTGTAACGATCAGTACGTTCACTGCCCATGCTCAAGACAACACAGCAGTTTTGGATTGGACTACGGCGTCTGAAGAAAACTCCAGTCATTTTGTAATCTGGCATAGTACCGCCGGCAGTACCTGGGATTCTATCGGCCAGATTGCCGCGGCGGGAAATAGCGAGTTGGCGATCGACTATCAGTTCATACACTCAAGTCCCGTCCCCGGTGCCAACTATTACCGGCTGCAGGAGGTGGACAGGACGGATGAAAGCGCTTATTCGGTCGTGCGGGAAGTCGATTTTGCCGCTGCCCAATCCGTTGCGTTCACATGCTACCCCAACCCCGTAAGGGACAGGCTAACTATCAATACCAACGGCACCCTCCTTACGTCTGCCATGGTGACTACGTCCGATGGTCGGATACTCCAGACATCAGCTGATCTCTCTTCCGGCCAGTCCATCGATTTCAGCAGGTACCCGGCAGGCATTTATTTCTTCATTATGCGAACCGCCGATGGAAAGGTTCAGGTGGCGAAAATTGAAAAAAATTAGTTATGAAGCGGACAGCAGTTGTATCGAAAACGGACATACCTGGCTGGGGTTACGGGCTATAAATCGCTATTTATCAAGAAGTCCGAAAAATGGGGCTTTTTTTGGGCGATTTGACTAATATAATATTCCAACTTTCCAATCAGCGGGTGACCGGTGTAACGTCTATGGCGTTAGCCGGGTCTAATCATTCATTCACCTTAAATCCGCTGTGTATGTTCTTCCACTATCTCAAGACCGGGCTCAGGAACATCCTGAAGTACAAGGTATTTTCCTTTATCAATATCGCGGGGCTGGCTGCGGCGATGTCGGTGTGTATGCTGATCATGCTGATGATTGACGATCAGAAAAGCCATGACCAGTTCAATGTCAACAAAGACCGGATCTACCGCCTGCTTTGTGACAAGGCGGATTTTCGGAACCCGTATGCGACTACGCCATATCCGCTGGCGGCGGTGGTGAAGGAGGAGTTGCCGGGTGTGGAGGCTACTACGCACCTGGTCATGGGGCCTGGCGGGGATATGTTGCTGGGGCAAAAGAGCACAGTGGCCCGGGGATATTTTGCAGACAGCTCCTTTTTCCGGGTTTTTAGTTTCGAGCTGGAGAAAGGCGACCGGACAAAGGCGCTGAACGCGCCGCGCTGCGTGGTTATCACGCATGCCCTGGCGCACCGGCTTTTCAAAGACGACGACCCGATCGGCAAAAGGGTTGAATGGGTCGATCGGGGAATATCGCTGTATAGCGATTATAGTGCCGGGGCGGCGACTCCCTGGGGCAGCTTTGTGGTTACCGGGGTGATTGCGGACAAGGAGTATAGATCGCATTTGAATTTTGACGTGCTGATGTCAACGGCCTCCATGCCGTTGTTGATAGCCGATAAAAAGATCGGGGACCCCACCACGGATTGGAGCAGCTATACCAACTCCTTTACCTATGCGCTGCTCATACCGGGGAAGAGCCTGCAGGATCTCGATGCGGGGCTTGGGCGGGTGGTGAAGAACCATTATTCCCGGCTTCCCGATTTCAAAGGGTTTTCCTTAAAAGGCCAGCCGCTGACGCGGATCTCGCCGGGTATCCTGCTGGGCAATGACCCGACCATCGCACTGCCCATGGTGGCCTATTATTTCCTGTGGTTCCTCGCGATCCTGATCCTCGTGCTGGCTTGTCTGAATTATATCAATCTGTCCGTGGCCCGCGCGCTTAACCGGGCCAAGGAGATAGGGGTCCGAAAGGTGACGGGCGCGGGGCGGGTCAACCTGGTCCTGCAATTCCTTGGCGAATCGGTCATCACGACCTTTTTCGCGCTGGTGGTGGCGATCGGACTGCTGTTTGTTTTGAAAGGGGCTTTTGTCCGGCTATGGGTCAATCAATACCTGACTTTTCAGCTGAATGGCGGCCTCTCGGTCTATCTCATTTTTGTGGTATTTGCGGCGGGTGTCGGCGTGCTCGCGGGTCTGTATCCGGCGCTGTATCTGTCGGGTTTCAAGGCGATCCCGGCGTTGAAACATCATGACGGGTTAAGACCGGGGAAGATGAGGCTGCGGAAGGTTTTAAGCGTGGTCCAGTTTTCCTTTAGCCTGTTCTTTATCGTTACTTCGATCCTCATCTATAACCAATTCCGTTATTTTATCGCCTTCAAATACGAGTTCAACTCGCAGAATATCGTCAATATAGATATGCAGAGCAATGACTACCGGCTCGCCGAGAAAGCGTTTAGTGATATTCCGGGTGTAGCGGGTGTTTCTGCCTGTCAGTATCTCCCGGCGGAGACCCGGTCGGAGGGTGGCGATCTGCGGAAGCTGGACGACAATCCGCATCCGGGAAAAGAAGATTTCAAGTCGGTGATGACGCTGGGCGCCGATGACCATTTTCTCGGCAACCTGGGATTGAAGCTGGTGGCGGGCCGGGGGCTGATGCCGCCGGGTCCGGGGGCGGAGCGTCATATCGTCGTCAATGAAGCGCTGGTGCGGGCCTTTGGGTATAGGAGTGCGGGGGATATCGTTGGGCATATGTTTCAGACTTCATGGAGTGATAGTTCATATGTCATTATCGGGGTTGTCCAGGATTTTCACATGCGGATTATCCTGGGCAATGATGTCATTGAGCCCATGTACCTGTACAGTAACGCCGCGAGTTTCCAGTATGTCAACCTCCGGATCGCCACGCGGGATATCCGCGGTACGATGGCAAGGATCGAAGAAAAGTGGAGAGTGATCGATCCGGTGCACTCGCTGAAATATTCGTTTTTCAGCGATGATCTTGCCAATCAGTCGCAGGGTATTTTTGACGTGGTGTCCATACTAGGCTTCATTGCTATGCTGGCAGTTACCATTGCTTGTCTCGGCATGCTGGGGATGGCGACGTACAGCACGGAGCGGCGGCGGAAGGAGGTGGGGATCCGCAAGGTGTTGGGGGCGGATAATATGAGCAATGCATTGCTGCTTTCCCGGGAGTTCCTGGTGATCCTTTCGATTGCGATCGGCATTGCCGCGCCGCTGAGCTATATTTTGAATAGCCTATGGTTGCAGAAGTTCCCGAACCGGGTGGCGTTCGGTTGGGGGACGGTATTGCTGGGCACGGCGGTGGTATTGGTATTGGGGTTGGTGACGATCGGGTCGCAGACGATCAGGGCGTCGAGGAGGAATCCGGTCGAAAGCCTGAAGGCCGAGTGAGGCCCGAAGGCTTTCGCGAAGCGTTCGGGCGCGTAGCGGCCGACGCGGAGCAGACATAGGCCCCGGTTAGGCTGTGTCAACAGCCGCGGCGGAGCGGAGACTACGACCAGGTGCCTCGCATGCCGTCCCTAGCGGCTAAGGGCGCGGCGGGGGGAGCTTGCAGGTCCAAAGTAATTTAGTTACATTTGGTTACACCGCTTGTCTACACCCAATGAGGCCTATTTACTTCCTGTTGACCTTCCTCCTACTCTTTACGCAAGCCCTTCGGGCGCAAACGCCCTATCTTGCCTGGCAGAACTGTTTCGGCGGCCCCTACGTCGACGATGGAGAGGCCATCATCCCCACTTCCGACGGCGGCTATATTATGACAGGATCTGTCGGTGGGCCTGGCGGTAACGTCGTCGGCTATCACGGCAATCCCGAGGTTGGCGACTGCTGGGTCATCAAGCTTAGCAGCACGGGTACGTTACAGTGGCAGGTGTGCCTGGGCGGGGACGACTATGATGATGGATCGGTGGTACTGCAGACTTCTGACGGTGGTTATCTTGTCGGCGGTCAATCCGCCACACCGGCGGGAAATGGCAATGTCACCAGCACCAACCATGGCGGGACGGACTTTTGGGTGGTTAAGCTCAACGGGACCGGCGTCATTCAATGGGAGAACAGCTATGGCGGCGAACTGAACGAGTACCTGTACGGTATGCAGCCTACCCCGGACGGGGGCTATGTGCTGGCCGGCTGTACGCAGTCCGTCGGCGGGCAGGTATCGGGCAACCATGGCGGCCAGGACTATTGGGTCGTGAAAATTAACAGTACCGGCACGCTGCAATGGCAAAAATGCCTGGGTGGCAGCAATGACGATTTTGCATATGGCGTCGCGGTGTGTGCCGATGGGACTCTTATCGTTAACGGCTACACGACGTCCAACGACGGTAATGTCACCGGGTATCACGGCGCCGAGGACATGTGGGTGGTCAAGCTGGATGCCGGGGGTAACGTTTTATGGCAACATTGCCTGGGAGGCAGTGGGCAGGATGTAGGCTGGGCGGTGGTGGCCACGGCCGACGGCGGCTGTGTCGCGGCGGGGTACGCTCAATCTTCTGATGGTGATGTGGTCGGTAACCATGGCGTTGGAGATATGTGGGCGGTCAGCCTCAGTAGTAGTACGGGCGCGATCCGGTGGCAGGGCTGTTACGGGGGTAGTTCAAACGAATTTGCCTATAATATAGCCGCTACGGCGGACGGCGGCTACCTGCTGGCCGGCTCCACTAATTCAAACGATGGGGAAGTCACCTGTTACGATGCCGACAGTTACCAGATGGGCTGGGTCGTCAAGACCAATGGTACGGGTGTCCTGCAATGGGAGACGGTACTCGGCGGCGATTATTATGATGAAGAGCATAGCGTGCAACCCACGCCGGACGGAGGCGCCATCGTGGGCGGATATACCGCTTCCAATGATCTGCCTAATTACCATGCCGATGTGGGCAGCACTATCGGTGATTTCTATGTGGCCAAGCTGACACCGCCGCCCACGGCGACGATCAATACGCCGGATACCCTATGTGCCGGCTCTGTCTTCAATTTTATGGTGAAGACCAGTCCGGCGGCGCCGGCCAACACGGAGTATGAATGGGTGATCAACGGCAGCCCGGCAGGCGTCGGCAACATCTATGCCATCCCGGGATTGGTCAATGGGGACCAGGTCTATTGTCAGGTGACTATTGAAGTCTTCAACGGCTGTAGTCTGCCGACTGTCATCAACAGCGATACGGTGACGGTGGCCATCAGGGCGATACAGCCTTCTTCCATCAGTATTGGTTATTTGCCTACCGCGGGCTGTTCGGGTCAGCCGCAGTTCTTCACGGCTACGGTTGCGGGGGGCGGGGTCAGCCCGACATATCAGTGGGAGGTCAACGGCAATCCTATCGGCAGCAGCGATAGCCCGACGTTAACCAGCACGCTGGGTCCTGGCGATGTGGTCAGCTGTACGGTCGCCGATACGGTGGGCTGTATTGCTTCGTCGACAGCCAGTGTCAACCCGGTCGTCAACGCTACCCCTATTGTCGGAACGGGCCCGGCGATCGTTCTGAGCAAGGGGAATAGTACGACTTTGGAGCTGCCCGTCACCGGTGATGTGGCCGGCTATACCTGGACGCCGGACCTGGCCTTGTCGGACCCGGATGTGGCCGATCCTGTCGCTACGCCGTCGAGCACTACCACCTATACGCTGACGGTGTCATCCCCCGCCGGCTGCATGGACAGCGGACAGCTGAAGGTCGAGGTATTTTCCCCGCTGGCGATTCCGAATGCTTTTAGCCCGAACGGCGATGGGCATAACGATATTTTTTATGTGATCGGGGGGCCGGTTGGCAGCGTGGTAAAGGAGTTTGCGGTGTTCGACCGATGGGGGCAGCGGGTCTTTCAGGCTCATGATACCGCTCCGGACGATCCGGCTTTTGGCTGGAACGGCAATATCGGGGGACAGCCTGCGCCGATGGGGGCGTACGTGTATGAGATTGTCATCGGGCTGGCTGATGGGACGCATCAATTGTATAGGGGTACGGTAATGCTGGTGAGGTGACCGGCCGGAGGCCGAGAATGCGGCGGCGCGCACCTTGTAGCGCCGCCCGGCCCCGCACCGCGTAGGGGCCGCCCGGACATTGCTATTGCTGAAACAGTTTGAGGAATTCGTCTTTCCGGCGGCGGGACACATCCACCACGTCGCCGTTATCCATATAGACCTGGCCGCCGTCACCCCTGACGAATTTGCGGATATAGCGGAGGTTGACCAGATGGCTGTTGTGGACACGGAAGAACCGGTAGGGTGCGAGGATCTCTTCGAAATCCTTGAGCAGCCGGGTGACCAGCAGGGGCGGGCGGTTGACGAGGAACATCTTTGAATAGTAGCTGCTGGATTCGATCCGGATGATATGGCCGATCATCAGGAATTCGAGGCCGTCGCTGGTCGGGACTGCGATCTTATGATCCTGTGACCGGACATCCGTGATGGAGTCTTTCAGCACCTGCAGACGCTCACGGGTATGGGCAATGCGCGCCGAGACCAGCCGGTTGACGGCATTTTGAAGGTCGGCGATGGAAATGGGCTTGACAAGGTAGTCAAAGGCGCTGATGCGTACAGCGTCGATCGCATAATGATGATAGGCCGTGGTGAAAATGATCTCGGCGTCATAATCTCCCAATTCTTCCAGCAGTCCGAAGCCGCTCATCTTCGGCATTTCGATATCGAGAAAGATGACATCGGGTTTGTGGTGCCTGATCAGCATCAACCCTTCTTCGGGCCGCTGGGCGACGGCGATGACATGAACGGCCTTGCAGTATTCTTCCAGCTTCTGCCGGAGGTTCTGCAGGCTGTTGAGCTCGTCGTCGATCAATATCGCGGTTATATTTTCGGACATCAGGACATTTTTATACTGAGTAATACACGGGTTCCGGCCGGGCGGTCCCCATCATGCAGGTCTATTATTTCCAGTGTGCTTTCCGTCCGGTTTTGCCGGTTGATGACGTCCATTCTTTCGCGGATGATCTGCAGGCCGAGGCTGACGTGACCTTGCCGGTATTTGCGACCGTAGGCCATCGATTCCGAGCGGCCGATACCATTGTCTTCGATGAGGTAGCGGATATAACCATTGTCCGGCCGGATCGAGATGCGAAGGTACAGATCCTTTGATTCGCTGGGCGCCAGCCCA
The DNA here is from genome assembly GCA_003167015.1 of Chitinophagaceae bacterium. GTDB lineage: Bacteria > Bacteroidota > Bacteroidia > Chitinophagales > Chitinophagaceae > Puia. Next base: position 20,115 of record PMUF01000540.1, read on the forward strand.
TGGACAATAGCGTTCTCGACAAATGGCTGGATCAGCAGCGGCGGCACGCCATAGTCGCCATGCAGCAATTCTTCATCGATCTCGGTGATATAGCGGAACTTGTCTTCGAACCGGAGCTTTTCCAGGTCGACGTACAATTGCATGGCCTCCATGTCTTTGGCCAGGGGTACGCTCTGAAGCCTGCTGTTCTCGAGGATCAGGCGGATCAGGGTCGCGAATTTGTGAAGGTAGTCGCTGGCCAGCCGCCGTTCGTTCTGCATGATGAAATTTTCGATGCTGTTGAGGCTGTTGAAAATAAAATGGGGGTTCATCTGGGCGCGGAGGGCCATCATCTCGAGCTCCGCCATTTTCCGGCGGAGGTCTCCTTCTTTGCGTACCATACTTATGCGGTAACGGACCAGCCACCAGGCGACCAGGCAGATGAAAAGGATCGAGGCTATCTTGAACCAAGTACTGCGATACCAATACGGATGAACGATGATGTCCAGGCTGTCGGTATTGGTAAAGTTGCCCGTCAGCTTGCTGGCGCCCTTTACTTCCAGGGTATAGCTGCCGGGTTGCAGGTTGTAGAATACCAGGTGTCCGCTCTCGCTGCGCGTCCAGCCATTGTCCCCGGGGCTCAGCCGGTAGAAGTATTGGTTTGTGCCGATCAGGTCGTAGTTGATGACGTCGAAGTCCACGCTGAGACTTCCGTGGTCCGGGCCCAGGGTGAGCTGGGGACGGCCGTCCTCATTGATCACCGGCGCCGCCACGGTATCGTCGACGATTGCATCGAGGATCTTTGTCCGGGCAGTGACCCGGTAATTCATCAGCCGGTCGGGATAAAACTTCACCACGGCATCTTTGCCGCCGCCGTACACCAGGCCATCGGCCGTCGGATAAAAAATTCCCGCGTCGGTCCTGGGCAGGCCGAGGCTGTATTCGAAGTGTACGACCTTATCCGTCTTCCGGAGCCAGCACCAGTAACCGGAATTACTGTTGAACCAGATATTTTGCGCACTGTCCGGGCAGATGCGGACGACGACGCCGATCTTGTTGTCTTCTTTCAATGTCCGCCATAGCGTATGGGTGACGGGGTTGCAGGCGAACAGGCCATCCTCTGACCCTATCCACAGCATTCCGCTGCTGTCGCAGGCCAAACCGAAAAGAGCCTTGTTGAGTGAGGGAGCGCCTGGAAGTCTCACCTTGTCAAAGCGATCCGCTGCCTCATTGTATTCATACAAGCCGGCATTGGTCGTGGCCAGGATATGATGATGTTTGTCCCGGATCAGGTAGTTGATGGCGATGGGCAGGCAGTTCTTACAGCTGTCGCTGTTGATATAGTGGCGGATGAATTGCCTGGTCGTGGGATTGAAGATATAGACGCCGTGGTCGAACGAACGGATCCACCACCGTTGGTCGTTCTCTACTACAATGGTTCGCAACCGCGCCGGTGGGTGGATATCGCCGGGCGCCACCATCGACCATGTGAGGGTCCGGAGGTCGAGGATGGAGATGCCGGCTTCGGTGGTGATGAACATTTGCCCCCCTGCCCGCTGGAAATCGAACGCTTCGCCAGCCGTAGCGCCGGGGGCGCCGAACCTTCCTTCGGGCGGAACGGGAACCCCATACCAGGACCGGATGAGCCGCCAGTGTTTGTCATACCAGAAGACGCCGCCATAATCCCGTTTGGAAATCCAATAGCCGGAACTGTCCTCTTTCATATTGTATACATTGGAGTATTTGGCTTTGCCGACGTCGCTCGGCAGTTCAGGGACAGTGATGACGCTGAACAAATTATTCGACGGGGTAGAATAATACAGTCCGTCGTCGGTGGGCACCCAGAGGATATTCTGCCGGTCTACAAAGGGTGGAGCGGTAAAGGCGACCCCGCTGCTATTGAAGGGATAGGGGTAGGTGCTGAGATCCTCTTCGTTGACAAACAGCAGACAAGGACTCGAGCAGGAAAATACCATGTAGGGAATGCCTTCGATGTACCATTCTGCCGCTCCCCAGATCACAGGGCGGTGGGGAGATGGACAGAAGGACCGCCAGCTGCCTGCACCGGGATCGAAAAGATAAATACCCTTTCCCCAGGAGCATACCCAGCAGCGATTTTGACTGTCGAAAGCGATATAGCGGATAAGGATAGAGTCAGGGCAGGTGTAGGACCGGATGGGTCGTTTCGTGTGTTCGTCCATTTTGAAAATGGTATTCCCCCAGCAGGACCACAGGCCGCCGGCCTTGTCTTTCATCAGGCCGCCGAAGGGCAGTGATCTCCTCGGGATGCGGGGAGCCAGCGTATTCATGGTCTTCCATATCCTGTTGTAATGCAGGCTGTCGGCGAAATGATAGAGGCCTTCATCTGTGGAGACCCAGGGCAGGCGGGTGGAGTCGATGTAGATATACGGCGGATGAAAGGGATTGCCGAAAGTAGCCGTATCCTCCGGATTGGACCTGAAGATATCCGCATGCTGTGTCCGGGTGTGAAAGCAAAAAATTCCATCGGTCGTCGAGCCCCAGATGTCGTCATTGCCGGGGGAGACCAATAGTTCAATGCGGTTGTTCTGAATGGTGCGGGGGTCAGCGGGATCGGTAAAGAAATTCCTGAATCCGTATCCGTCATAGCGGTCGAGGCCGTTCTCCGTGCCGATCCAGATGATGCCGTCTTTGTCCTGGGCCATGGATCTTACGTCGTTATTCGACAGCCCGTCCTTGTCTGTCAGGTGTGAAAAGCGCAGATCCGGGAACTTTTGCGCAGCTGCCGGTTCGATACCCATCACCAGGATGATATGGAACCATACGAGTTTCAACGGCGGCGTAGATTTGATTTACTCCAATTTAACCATTGTTTGTTACATTGCCCAGTTTCAGGGTGCGCTGTTTCCCTGTTACTGGATCGTGATCTTATACACTACGCAGCCTACCGCATCGGTGACGAACAAGGTGTCGCCGGCGAGGTCTGTCACGATGCCGCAGGGATAGGAATATTGTCCCGGGAAGGTCGTGACCACGCCTGCGGGGGTTATCATCCGGACGGCCTGGTTGTAGGAATCTGCGACATAGACATTCCCCGCGTGGTCGACGGCGATCCCCTGCGGACCATTGAAGCTGGCGGCCGTCCCCGTTCCGTCCGCCTTGCCTGCGGCGCCGCTGCCCGCCAGCACGGTAAAGCTGCCCCCCGAGGTGCTTTTCAGGATATTGTTGCCGGCCGTATTGGCGATATACAGGTTGGAGCTGTCATCGATTGCGATGGCTGCCGGCCCATTGAAGCCGGTGACGACGTTACTGGATTGCTGATCGCCGTTTTTTGCGATCACCTGCAGGTCGTTCGTCTCATAGTCAAGGATATAGAGCATTCCTTTTGCGGCAGCGAGTCCGATCGGACCATAGTATTGCGAGATCATCTGCGCGCCGCCAACCGGAAGTTGGCCCTCTACGGCGGCCGTTTCGGGCGTGGAGATGCTGAGGACCTTATCCCAGGCGCTACCGACCCAGAGGATATCCGTCGTCGAGTCCAGCGAGAGCCCGATGATATCCCCTTCAACGAAGTTGGCGGCCCCGCTGAGAATGTCGATGGTTGCCTCAGCGTACACTGGTAAGATGCCGACTGTGGCGGAGGGGCTAATGGTCCGGATGGCGCCGCTGCCCGATTCGGCGACGAAGAGGTTACCCGAAGCGTCCATGGCGATGCCGGAGGGATAGAGAAAACTGGCGGCCTTGCCCTTGCCAT
>PMUF01000355.1 GCA_003167015.1 Chitinophagaceae bacterium
GGATTACCTGCTGAAGCCCGTGTCCTTCCCGCGTTTTTTGAAGGCTGTTCAACGGGTCACTACACCGCCGCCGGGAATCCCCGCCGAAGAGGATCTGACGGGCGACTATTTTTTCGTCAAAACGGAGCTCAAAGGCAAGATGCTTAAAATCAATTTTAAAGACATAGACTACATCGAGGGCATGAAGAACTACGTCGCCATCCATCACGATGGTACCAAAACCCTTGCCTATCTCAATATGAAAGATCTCGAGGACCGCCTCCCGGCTCGTTATTTTATGCGCATCCACCGGTCCTATATCATTGCCCTCGAAAAGATCGTTGCCATCGAAGGCAATACCGTTCAACTCAGGAAGATCAAAGAAGAGATCCTGCTGGGCGAAACCTACAAAGCATCCTTTTTGGAAAGGATGAAAGGGAAGATGATGCAATAGCCGTACACCCGCTGTCCGCTTCCGAACACCCACATCCCAGCCTACATACCCAAAGCATTGATAACCACTACCCTGGAAATCCGGTCCTTGCTTTGAGCGGCATCAGGCATAATCAGAAGCTATGCTGAAAAACTATTGGAAGATTGCCTGGCGCAACCTCGTGAAAGATCGCCAGTTCACGGTACTCAACCTGCTCGGCCTGTCCGTCGGCCTGACCTGCGCCCTGCTGATCGGACTGTGGATCGCAGACGAGTGGAACATGGAAAAGTACAACCCCAATGACGCGCGGCTATACCAGGTCATGACCAACATGCAGTCGGTGGACGGCATCCAGACCGGCAGCTATACCCCCGGCATCATGGCGCCCGCCCTCAAAGCCGAATTACCCGAGGTCGAATATGCGTCATCCGTACTGGAGTCCTCCTGGTTCAATCCCGGCGGGATAGTCAGTTTCGATGACAAAAAACTGAAGGCACAACCGCAATATGTTGATAGCAACTATTTCCATATTTTTTCCTGCCCATTCATAAAGAGCAATTACAGCCAGCTCTTCATCGACAAGCAAGGCGTGGCCGTCTCTACCTCTTTCGCCATGGCGCTTTTCGGCACCACGCAAGACGTGATCGGCAAGGTCATCCATTACGATGAAAGTGAATTCACCGGTGATTTTGTCATCCGCGGCATCTTCCAGCCGAATCCAAAGAATGCTACCGAACAGTTCGACCTGCTCTTTAACTATGCCCTGGTTTTCGACAGACGCCCGAACCTGACAAAATGGGGCAATCAGGATCCTAATACCTTCCTGTTGCTCAAACCGGGCGCAGATATAGCTCACCTTAATAGCAAGCTGGCGAATTTCATCCGCGAAAAAGGGATCACGGGCGACGATGCTCCGAAATATTTTCTGACCCGGTTTTCCAGCCGCTATCTCTATAATCGTTATGAGAATGGCGTCCAGGCCGGCGGTCGTATCACTTACGTCCGGCTGTTCTCCATCATTGCCATCTTCATCCTCGTCATCGCCTGTATCAATTTCATGAACCTGTCCACCGCCAGGGCCACCCACCGGGCTAAAGAGGTAGGTATTCAGAAAGTCGTCGGCGCCGGCAGGCTGACCCTGATCGGGCAATACCTTGGTGAATCCCTGCTGATCACCCTGTTTTCACTGGCGCTGGCGCTGGTGTTAGTTACGGCATTCCTGCCCGTCTTCAACGATATCACCGGCAAACAGCTGAGCCTGCATTTTGATCGTAGGTTTCTCCTGGTTATCGTAGGCATGACACTTCTGACAGGTCTGATTGCCGGCAGCTATCCTGCCTTTTATTTGTCGGCCTTCCGCCCCGTTGCCGTGCTGAAGGGGACCATAAAGACATCTGTAGCCGAGCTCTGGGCGCGGAAAGGATTGGTGGTTTTTCAATTCACCTTATCGGTCATGTTCATTGCCGGTGTGCTGGTCGTCTACCGGCAGGTGGCCTATATTCAGTCCCGCGACCTCGGTTATAACCGCGAGCATATTATCCATTTTAACATTCCGATCCCTTCGGACTCACTTAAGCGGTTGGCGGCGGCTACTTTTGTCAAGGAACTCAGCAATATCCCCGGCGTTGTCAACGCATCGAGCTACGGCCATGACCTGATGGGCAATCATGGGAATATCGGCGGTCTGAAGTGGCCAGGTAAAGACCCAAACCTGAAGATGGATTTCGCCAATATCGAAGTGGGCTATAATTTCCTGCAGACAGTCGGCATCAAATTAAAGGAAGGGCGAAATGTTTCTCAGAATACCAATGCCGAGCACGAGATCATATTCAACGAAACGGCGATCAAGGCTATGGGGCTGAAAGACCCTATCGGTAAGGTGGTGACCTTCTGGGACGAGCGGCGGGTGATCGTCGGCGTTGCAGCCGATTTCAATTTCGAAAGCCTATATCAGCCAGTGAAACCTGCCTTCTTCCGGGCCTATCCCGTAGACGACGGGGTCATGGTCAGATTGGCGCCTGGCAGCGACCGGCAGACGATAGCCGCTATAAAAGCCGCCTATAGCCAATTTAATCCGGGGATGGCTTTCGAATATAATTACCTGGACGAAGATTACCAGCGCCTCTATGTTTCGGAGATCAGGGTAGGTATCCTGAGCCGGTACTTTGCCGCCCTCGCCATCCTCATATCCTGCCTCGGCCTCTTCGGGCTGGCCGCCTTTACGGCCCAGCGGCGGAAAAAAGAGATCGGTATCCGCAAGATCGTCGGGGCATCCGTTGCCCAACTGGTATTCCTGCTGTCGAAAGAATTCCTGGGGCTGGTTCTCCTCGCTATCGGCATTGCCGTCCCCCTCGCCTGGCTGGGGATGCATGAATGGCTGGATCAGTTCGCCTACCGGGTGCCGCTTACCGCCGGTATTTTTGCGGTCACTGGGATAACCGCAATCGTTATCACCTTATTGACAATCAGTTATCAATCTATTAGCGCAGCCATGTCCAACCCTGTCCATAGCCTGAGATCGGAATAGGGCCCCTTTATTTCGGTGGCCCGATATTTTCATCAGTATAGGTATTAAATACCTATTAATATGAAACTCATAATAATTGCGGTCCTGTTGGCCGCCGGCTTTGCTTCTTGCAATTCAACAGAAAGGATGACTTTTACCGCCCGGCCTGATCCTAATCTGGCCACCAGCGGCACCCTCGGTTCGCTGAAAGCCACCGACCGCATAGCACCTTATAGCGATTACGGTATGCCGCGTTCGTTAGATACGGTCTACCAAAATCATTAACAAACAATCCCGGGCTTAAAACCCGGGATTGTTTTAGCTTTAAAGCAAAAATGAAGAACCTTTTCCTTCTTTCGATTCTGGTCTGCGTCGCAATGGTCTCTTACTGTCAGCGCCCGAATACTGTTATCAACTGCTATATCCGCGACGGTCGTGTCAATTATGGCCATCTTACACAGCTGCTGCCCGATAGCATCCAGGCAAACCTGCTGATCGATCCGCGCGAAAAATTCAAGATGAAGGATGGAAATAATATCCTTCTTTGGCTTGAACAACAAGGCTGGAGGCTCATGGGTATAGACGTTGCAGGCTCTGGCGTCAACGGAAATGCCGATCTCAGCTCTACCTATGTCATGTCAAAAGAGATATACCTTGACGATCCCGCCCGGGCGCTGTTCCTGCAAAAACTGGAAAACATCGAAAATAAGCAGTAAATAAAAATTATTATTCCCAGGCAACATTTCTCCCTTCCCATCCATCTCAGTTTAGTACAAACCGGTTTTAACAGGAAAAAATTGACCGAAAAGCAATTGATCGAAGGGTGTTTAAAAATGAACGCCAAAAGCCAGCGTGAGCTTTATCAGCGTTTCAACGGCAAAATGATGGCCGTGTGCCGGAGGTTTGCCGGCGACCTGACCGAGGCTGAGGACATGCTACAGGAAGCCTTCATCAAAGTCTTCACCAATATCGGCCAATACCGGTTCGAAGGATCACTCGAAGGCTGGATCAGACGTATCGTCGTGCACTCGGCCCTCGAGGTCTTGCGAAAGAGACTGATCCGGTTCTCCGATATCGATGGGGAGGTGGAGACGCTCAGCTCGCCGGATACCGACGCCTTCGACACATTGAGCGCCGGGGAGCTTATGCGGCTTATTTGTGACCTGCCCGACGGCTATCGCGTGGTTTTCAACCTCTATGTGATCGAAGGGTACGACCATAACGAGATTGCCGTCTTAGTGGGTATCAGCGCCGCCACCAGCCGCAGCCAGCTGCTTAAAGCCCGGCGCGCCCTCCAGGAGCAGATTAAATGCACCGATAGATTACCGAATACATATGCATCGTAACGAAAATAAATATGACCAACTATTCCGTAACCGGCTGCGAGATCTCACCCACCCCGTCCGCAACGAACTTTGGTCCCGTATCCATAGCGGCATTAAGGTGCCCAAAACATCCGTCCCCCGGCAACCCCTTCGAAAATTCTGGCCAACCTTCGCACAAAAGCTGTCGCTTCTAGTATCG
>PMUF01000586.1 GCA_003167015.1 Chitinophagaceae bacterium
CAGTACTACGCCCGTCAGCGTATGTCTCGACGCCTGGATATATTTGATGATATCCTGTACCTGCAATGCCGCCGGACCACCGACAAGATCCTTGATCTGCAGGTAAATTTTCCCTTCGACAGCCGCTTGTCCCCAGAAGATACCCGCCAGGGAGATAACGACGATCAATAGCGGACCGATGGAAAAGATCATGGAGAAGGAAAGGGAAGCCGCGAGCTTAAAGGCATTATCATTGTTGAAATCAATGGCCGCCTTCCTGATGGATGGCCAGCCAGCCTGTAATATCGACTGCTTCATACTGGTTATTATAAGGAAGACCATGCCAGTTTATACCAGTGACCACGGCCGCCCGGATAGTCGTAAGCGCAGGTCAGATCGCTCTTTTTGTAGACTTTCTTCCCCATTTATCTCCGGAATCAGGCCTTTCACCCCTTAGAAAAACTGGCAAGCATTTTTCTTTATATGAATCGACTCAATCACAATTCCTGACACTAAAAATTTAAATCTATGAGTGGTTTACTTTATTTAATTGCGGTTATCCTTCTAATAGGTTGGCTTCTGGGCGTCTTCGTATATAGTGTAGGTGGTCTGATACATATTCTTATCGTTTTAGCGGTTATTTCACTGATACTGGGTATCATCAGAAGAGCTTAATGGTTATGGTTATTTCGGGGTAAGGATCTGCAGATAAGATCCTGTCGATAGCCGGTCTCGCGACCGGCTATTTTTTTTGGCCGCCCCACAGTCCAACCTTCGAACGGTCTCTCCCCGGCAGTCACAAAAAAGCCATCCCGGAGAACCGGGATGGCGTCCATTAACCTAAACCTCTATCGCACAATTTTGATGATTGCTTAAACTTGTACAGGATAAGTCGCTTAAAATGTTATGCCACGGGGTAATTCCGCATGAATTCCTCATAATTGGCTTAAACCTTGTAACTTAAGATCCAATTCTTCCAATTTACTTTTATGCCGGATGGATTTTTCGATCGCTTTAACCAATTACCTGACCTGGTATGGGATTTCTTGTTGGCCGGAGTAGCCATCATCATCGGCCTCATCCTCAAATTCATGCTGTCTCTGCTGATCCGGAAAAAACCCAAAGAGGGGCGACCCTCCTTTTCGGTCAGCCGCAGCATGCTGAATCGCCTGGGCAAACCCTTTAGCTATTTCCTTCCGCTGGTCGCCTTTAATTTCCTGTTGCCGCTCATGAAGATGAGGACCAATATCGCCCCCGTGCTGAATAAAACGGTGGAGATCCTGCTGACCATCTCCTTTGCCAATGTGCTGATCGCGGTCGTCAAAGTCTTCGAGGACTATATCTATCATACCTTTGATATCCAGAAAGCCGACAACCTGAAAGAAAGAAAGATCCGTACCCAGTTGCAGTTCATTAGACGGATAGCCATTGGTTTGATCGTCATCCTGGCGGTCTGCGTCATCCTGCTTAGTTTTAATAACCTCCGCAAGATCGGGACGGGCTTGCTGACAGGTGTGGGTGTGGGCGGTATCATTATCGGCTTTGCAGCCCAGAAATCATTGGGCAACTTCCTGGCCGGTTTCCAGATCGCTTTTACCCAGCCCTTGCGGATCGATGATGTACTGGTAGTGGAAGGAGAATGGGGACGAGTAGAAGAAATCACTTTGAGCTATGTCGTACTCAATATCTGGGACCAGCGCAGGCTGATCCTTCCGATCAATTATTTCGTTGAAAAACCCTTTCAAAACTGGACCCGGAACAGCGCGGATATCCTGGGCACCGTCTTCATCTATCTCGATTATACCATGCCGCTGGACCCGTTACGCGAGGAACTGACACGGCTGCTGGACAGCGATCCGCTGTGGGACCGTCGCGTCAATATACTTCAGGTCACTAACGCTTCCGAGCGGACTATGGAAGTCAGAGCCCTGATGAGCGCTGCCAATTCCAGTAACGCCTTCGACCTGCGCTGCCATGTCCGCGAAGGACTCATCAGGTTTGTGCAAGAACACTATCCCGACAGCCTCCCGTTGACACGGATCTCGCCGAAGACGGCCATTACACCGGAGACCGCCACCCCGCCCGGATCACCCACCACACCAGGAACAATCATTACAGATCGGGGTTGATCTCCCGGTCGTCATCGTCATTATTATCGCTCAGACTATAATCCTCATTCTCCTCATCCTCTTCGCCCGTCATCTCATCGTTTTCCTCGGGAACGTCCAGGTCATCGGCAGAAAGATCGTCGTTGCGCTCATTGCCAAAGCTCTTTTCATTCAGCGGCGTACCGTCTTCGTCGGTACTGTCCAGCAACCCCGTCCGCAGGCTCTCATCTTCACTATCGTCCCGCCGCCGGTCGATCGAGCCCAGCATGGCCTTCTCCTGCTTTGAGACATTGGACCTGCCGTCCAGGCGCAGATCATCATCCCCGTCCTCGAGAATATCATCTCCCTCTTCATCGGCCGAAGAAGCCGTCGAATCCGCCAATTCACCCAAACGCGGAGCCCTGATATGTTCCTGACCGGGGATATCGCTGACCTCCGGAAGGTCGATCGTGTTTTTATCCTTCTTTGCCATAGTTAGTTGTTTTATCTGCTAAAGTTATCGATATTATTAATCGGGCGAGCATTAATGCTGCCGCTCGATCCCCGCGAAATAAACGTAGCCGCACTGGGCCCTCCCGGTGGTGTCGGCGGCTTGGGAGCCTGTCTCGGCGGCGGAGGGATACAGCCCTGAACGATAGCGCCCATGATGGCCGGGAATAGAAAAAGCAGCGCCCAATGGAGCGCAACGCGTACAGGCTTCTTGTCGTTTGTATTTTTCATCGGTGTTTTTCCCTGTAAAATGCAATAAGAATGCCCCGGGTGAAATTGATGAAAATCCCCGCTAAATCGAATGAGCAGTTACGAATTGAAAAAATATATATTCGTTAGTTGATTATTTTAAAAATAGTAAGGATTACCATTAAAAATCAATCAATTCTCTATAGACAATAAGCCTCATATTTAGAATTAATCTAAATTCGTTGTAGGATAAGGTCTAAATTCGAGTCGACTCACTACCCGGTATCTTCATACCGGGTTTTCTTTTGCCCGCCACCCGCCGGCGCCTTTCCCGTTACCAACACCGGCCATCAGCCGCAGCAGCCCGTAGCCCGTCAAAGCTATACGTTCTTTATCCGAAGGTCATATACGAAGTCCTTACAATCCAATATCTTGCAGCCTCCGATACCGGGATGCACAGGATTGATCAGATAATTCCATTCCTCAGGAATAATAGTAGAAGGGACCCGGGTAACAAGAGCAGCACCGCTCATCAGCAATCGCGTCCCATAGTCCCTCGTTGAAGCAGGGGACGGAATGCCCAGCCAATCACCCGGCAGATCAGATTCGGTAAGAAATTGCACACTGTCATCGGGCAACTCGAAAGTGGTAATGCTTAACGCACGCGGTATATCATCNNTGATTCCAGCGCCCTCCAAACAACCTGGCCCCTTCGCCTGTTACATCCCTCGCAGTCTTCGTCCTCCCCACTCTGTACACTAGCATAACCCTGCTTTAAGAATACACCCCATAATCGATCCTTCCAATCAGGTTCCGCACCTCTTCCCGGCCATATTGATTATCCATCAATTCATACGGGCTCGTCGACCCCAGAGCGCGATTCGGCCTGAATATCCACTCATTAAACCGCTCCTCGCTCTCGAACACCTTATACCCGTAGGAATAAATATCCGCCAGCCCCAGGATCCTTTCACTCAATTCCGGGCTGAACCTTTCCTTGCCTTTCTTATTGATCAGGGTCGCCCTCGCCACAGCCAGGATCTTCGCCAACTTATCATAATCTAATCCTGTCTTTTGCTTTAAGTGCTCCAATGCAGTCTTCGTGATCCCACCCCGCGATATCTCCATCTTTTCCAGCGGCGTCATCTGGCTCTCCGCCTTATCTGTCACGCCCAGCATCACGATCCCGGTGGCTGATGCAATCACTTCCTCAGGTGAATTACCGCCACGCGCGGCCCTCCTGCTTCGCACCGTTCTTTCCTGTGTTTTTATCATACAAAAGATTTACCATACAAATTTATACCATTCCCAGTATATTTTCATACTTCTTTTCCACACTCCCTACTCCGAATATGCCAGCGAGCCCGCCGGCTGAAAATTGAAATACTGCCGCGCATTGTAATAACAGATATCCCTGATCACCTTCCCGATCCATTCCATATCGTCAGGCAATTCCCCATTCGTGATCTCCTCCCCAAACAAATGGCACACGATACGCCGGAAGTACTCATGCCGCGGATAAGACAGAAAACTGCGGGAATCGGTCAGCATCCCGACAAACCGGCTCACCAGTCCCATATTGGACAGCGTATTGATCTGTCGTATCATGCCGTCTTTCTGATCGAGGAACCACCATGCAGAACCGAATTGTACCTTGCCGGCAACGGACCCATCGTTGAAATTGCCGATCATGCTCGCAATCACCTCGTTATCCGCAGGATTGAGATTATAGAGAATAGTCTTCGCCAATTTGTCCTCCCGATCGAGCCGGTCGAGAAACCTGGCGAGCGCCCTCCCCTGTGAGAAATCCCCAATGGAATCCCAGCCCGTATCGGGCCCCAACCGCTGCGTCATCCGGCTGTTGTTGTTACGAAGCGCCCCCAGGTGGAACTGCTGCACCCAACCCTTCGCCCAGTCCCATTCGGCAAAATGCACCAGCATGGCCGATTTGAACTTCCGGCGCTCCATGTCGTTCAGTTCCTTCCCAGCCCTTACTTTATTGAAAATAGTCTCCACCTCCCAGCCGGTAAATTCTTCCGCATACATCTCTTCCAGGCCATGGTCGGACACGGTACATCCCATCGCAGCAAAGAAATCATGGCGGTTCTCCAACGCAAAAAGATAATCGTTGAAATTGGAGATAGCCACATTGGTCGCTGCCTCCAGTCGCCTGATATACCCATTGAAGGTGACGGGGTTGTCTACATTCATGGCATTGTCAGGCCGGAAAGCGGGAAGGATGGGAATCTCGAACCCATCCTGCTTCAACTGCCGGTGATGCTCCAGCGTATCGACAGGATCATCCGTCGTACAAACAGTCTGCACATTCATTTTCCGCAGCAGGTTGCGCACGGAATATTCCTTGGTCTGCAATTGAGCGTTGCAGACGTCATATACCTTTTTAGCAGTGCGGCCATTCAGGATATCGGATACATCGAAATACCGCTGCAGCTCCAGGTGCGTCCAATGATACAATGGATTGCGCAAGGTATAGGGAACGGTCTCTGCCCATTTCTGAAACTTATCCCAGTCGGACTTATCGCCCGTTATGAATCCCTCTTCCACCCCGTTGGTGCGCATGGCCCGCCATTTATAATGATCCCCGTAAAGCCACGCCTGTGTCAGATTTTCATAGCGATGGTCCGCAGCTATCTGCTGCGGCGACAAATGACAGTGATAGTCGATGACCGGCATTTCCTTGGCATACTCATGGTAGAGCTTTTGGGCGGCTTCGGTGCCCAGCAGAAAATTTTCATCTAAAAACTTTTTCATCTTCATGTTTTTTAACCATTAATCAATGCGCCTGCAACAGCAGCCATTGCACCCAATCACGGGCAGCGTTATAATTCTCATAATCTGCCGGCAGCTTTCTTCCATCGGTATATTCGTTGTAGAACCAGGGATCGCCCACCGCGAACACTGTACCCTTGCCCACCCTGGCAATAGCCATGATCACATGGCCGCTGTCACTGTAATAGGGCCGGGCAGGAGGGTTCAACTGCAGCGTACTCAATTCCTTTATGTAAATTTTCTTCGTTGTCTTGAATATGGATCGCGTCGAAAAATTGTCGGAATTTAATTTTTCGCCGCGATGGTCATTATGAAAGTACCGACTACCGTCGGTAGGGGCATCTTTTACCGGCATGGTGAAAGCCCCCATCTGGTAATTATTTCCGGTCACCTTATGATAATCGTCGTAGTTGAACCGGATCCCGAACCTGCCGGCAAGCACGTTGAAGTGCGTGAATTCCGCATTGGCAGAATCATTGCTCATCAGCACCAGGACCCCGCCGGCCTTCACCCAATCCGCAATGGCGTCGATCTCCGCAGGCCCCGGATAATGGGGCGAAGGCACCTCCCTTTCATCATCAGGATCGACAATGATATAGACGGCCGCATGTTTCAGATTGTCCGCCGTAGGCGCCACGGGCAGACTGTCGGTATGCGCCCCATATTGTCTGAACAACTGCCCCAACAGCGAAAATCCACTGTTGGCCCCGTCCTCCCACGTATAGTGCCACCGTACGGATGCCCCGGTAATATCTTTCCGCCACTCATTGTTGAAATAATAATCCAGCATAACGGTCTTCTCTTTTGTCCCGAATGAAGTGTAAAGTTCATCCGTTGCTACCGCGGCCAGCAGAAAGGCTCCGATGCCCTTCGGATCATTGACGACTACCTTTTCGACCAGACCGCGATACCCCTTTTCGGCAAGCCCCCTGTAGCTTGCGGGCAAATAGCCCTCCCGCACCCCCCGCGCCAGCGTATAGACGAACATCGCGCTTGCCGAGGCCTCCGGGTAATTACCCGCCTGCCCGGGCCGGTCCAGGATATCCCACCACAAACCCGTCGCGGGATCCTGCATATTCCGGATAGCGGCGGCATACCGCTGCAGGATCGCCAACAAGGTATCCCGGCCGGGATTACGGGCCGGAAAATAGTCCAGCGCATCTACCAGCGCCATCCCATACCAACCCATGGCCCTGGCCCAGAAATTAGGCGAATGGCCGCTGGTTACAGCGGCCGTCTGCACAGCCCACTTCTCCTTCCCGGATGCGTCCCAGCCATGGTACAACAGCCCGGTCTGCGGATCACGGACATGTCGCTCAATGGCGGAAAACTGACGGGTAATATCGTCGAAAGCACTGTCTTCATGGAAGAGGGATGCATATTGCGCATAGAAAGGCAGCGCCATATAGATCCCGTCCAGCCACACCTGCTCCGCGTATTTCTTTTTATGCCAGAAACTGCCCTCCGCCGTGCGGGGCTGATCCTTCAGCTGCTGCCTTAACCGCATGGCCGCCTTATAATATTTCTCCTGCAACGTCACTTCATACAGGGACAGCAGCAGCCTGCCGCAAAGGATATTGTCCAGGCTGTAGTCGTCCGGCCGGTAAGTCAGGATATTCCCCTCCTTATCCACCAGGCGGTCGACCTGATGACGGACATAATTGACATAACGCGCATCGCCCGTGCTGTACCATAGCTTCATCAGTCCCAGCCAGACCACGCCTTCTTCATATGTCCATCTCGCCACAGCACTATCATCCATCGCGGTGGCCGCAAGGCGAATGGCGGTAGTGACAGGCCGCACGTAAGCCGCCGGCCGCTTCCCGGGCGCCCGGCCGCCAGGCCGCATCCCCTGCCCCATCCCTGTCACGCCGCTCAGCATGGCAAGAATAATGATCATAGTCCGGATCATCCGATGTCTTTTCATAAAGCTGTTTATGGTTGAACTTCCTTTTCCGGATCCCATTTATCCCTGAAGACCCAATGAGGATTGATACCAGCTGCATCAGGAGCACCCCGCGCACTGACCAGATTGTCGGCATACCAGCTATAATCCGTGCCCTTTCTATGGCAGTCGTAATAATAGACTCTTCGCCCCCACCGGATGATATTCGTCGTCGGCACGAGATAGATATCCTGATCGGCCATGTTGGCGGCAAATCTGCAATGGATCAGATAGAACTGCGCGTCCCGGTGATAGCGGCCCAGTTTGAACCCATCGTAACCGGAAAAGCTACAATCCTTCAGCACGGTCCGGGAGTCGGAGTCGGCAGAACCGTCATGCCAGATACAGGCCGGTCCGTCGTCGGCAATGAAGGAACAATGCTCGGCATACGCCCACCCACGCGGACAATAAAAGTCGACGCCACCTTCCATAATGCAGTCCTTAAAATAAAACATTCCTGCGCTCACATTCCACGGACTCACCGTATCGCCGCCATAGGCCTTGAGAATGCAATTGATCACCTTCAGCCGCGTTGTCTGAAAGGACCGTAAAGCCATCTGGTGCCCCTGTCTGACAATGGTCTTCCGATGAGTAAGGGAATCGGCTGAACAGGCGATCTCCACCTGGCCGGCAGTATTATCAAAGCCATAGCTGTTGACGATACTGAGGTTCTTCAGCGTAATATCGCTGCCCCGGAGATTCAGGGTCGCAACGCCCCAGTCGTCGGGATGG
>PMUF01000591.1 GCA_003167015.1 Chitinophagaceae bacterium
TATGATTCGGAAGAGCATATCAATGAAGTGTTCCTGCCGAAGGTCGTGAACGGCGAGCCCCTGTATGTAGGATTTTTTCATACCGGCGCCTACCAGGACCAGATCAGCGGATACGGGGGCATCAAGCATTGCCTGATCCCTTCGCCCAAGCATGTGATCGTGGGGTATGATAAGAATGGCAAGCTGACCGATTGGGTCCATGCCAAGGAGCAGACCGCGCAAAGCATGTTGAAGATACTGGGCTATCTGTAAACGAGCTGATATGAAATATACCTTCCTGCTGGCATTGACGGTTGTCCTCATTACCGTCGCGACCCCTTCACGTGCTCAGACCACCGCCGAGGACTCCGTCAGGACTGTTCTGGCCGCACTTTTTACCGGCATAATGAACGCCGATGCCGGAGTGATCCGCCAGGCCTTTACCGATACCGCCGTCTTGCAGTTCGTCGGGGCCGTTAAAGATGCGAATACATCCGTCCTGACGCTTACTATCGATGGCTTTCTGGCCCGCATCGGCAGTTTAGGCAAAGGCGCCGCAGACGAGCGTATTCACATCGACGGGGTGCGGATCGATGGTCCGCTGGCCCTTGTCTGGGCGCCCTATAGCTTTTATCTGAAAGGGAGTTTTAATCATTGCGGGCTCGATACGTTCCAGTTAATCCGGACAGCAGCGGGCTGGAAGATCCAATACGTCATGTATACCGGTAGGAAAGACGCTTGTCCTGCCGGCACGCCCGATGCGCCTTAGTGCTTCATCCGGTACTTTCTGTTGACCTTGGGATTGTCGAAATAGGCGTTCAACTGTTCTTCGGTCATGCCGACTGTCTCGTCCAGCGGAACGTCGATCAACTGGACCTGAGTCTGCTTTAACTCAGTTTTCAGGTTACCGATCTTTTTGACGATGTCGGGATCTTTTTCTCCCACCAGCGCATTGTCGCGCATGGTATAGTCCAACCTTTTGATTGAACTGCGGACGAGGGTGGCCTGGTTTTGCTCGGCCGTCAGGGGAGGAGCGACGGTTTCCTTGACCGGCACCATGGTCACACCTACGCTGGGCAGGATGGCGCCCGTAGTCAGAGAGTTGGTACTGGTGGCAATCGTTCCGCCCAGGGCAGTCGTCGCTGTCCCCATATCGAAGTCGGTCCGGGTATGATTGGTATGTTTGACCTTCCTGTCCAGCTGATAGAAAGCATATTTCAGCCGCAGGATATATGTCCGGTAATTTTTCAGGGTGAGATTGTAATCGACCATTTCGTAGGGATAGTTGAGAGCATCCTTGACATAGATACGGATCGTGGCCGTATCGTGCGCGAATATTTTATTGGTACCCACAAAGTATAACAAGAGCAGGCGCTGCTTGGCGGAATCCGATTCCTTAACAAAATCATAGGGCGGAGACCAGGTAAAGTCATCATCACAGGCCTTGACATCCGATTTGGTCTTGATGGGGGTGCTGGAATAGAAGTTGATATTTTCTATCGGGTAAGTACCTGTTTCGCACTGCACGCGAAAGCTGATGGTATCCCCTTCCTCTACATACAGGACGTTACTGACGGTGGGTTTGACGTGGGAAGGGATAATCTCGGTGGTAAAAAAGACGATCGTAAAGGCGGTGTCTAATTTATCATTGGGGTTATTCAGATTTTGTACCCCGATATTGACCTTGTATTCGTAGTCGTATTTCAATCTTCCGGAAAGGAAGAAGGACTTGTCCGCTTTGAAGGATAGCAGCCCGTTCTCCCGGATCTTCATGCCTACCGGCGCATTCCGCATATAAAAGAAGTACTTACTGGGATCCCTGTTGATTTCCAGCTGATAGGTCAGCGTGGAATCCACATGCAAGGTGAAATAGGGGTTAAGGTTACGTATCCTCAGGGAGTCTTCGCCCTTTGCAGCTGTATCCGACAGCGGAAGGGGGACACGAAATGTCGGAACCTGAGAAAATCCCTTGCCCGAGACGACAACACCAGCCCATACGAATAGCCAAAGCCTTATTACGACCGAAGGTTTAATCATATTCTTGGATAAAAAATGGGTTATTTTTTGAGCCGGACTACGTCCGGGGAGCCCGAAATTAAAACAATCAGCCCTAAAAATATATAACAAAATTGAATTTAGGGCTTTATGACGGGCAGAAAGGACGCCAAACGACAGGAGGCATAGCAAAAGGCCGGCTCATCCTGACGATGAGACCGGCCCCTGTTATTCAACCAAAACCAACCGACTACTAAAACCAACTATCGTTATCGGATCAATGTCCGTGTCGGCGACAGACCATCCGATGATTACTGGATCGTGATCTGTTTGGCGGCATCCTTCACCTGTTCTTTCTTAGGCAGGAGAAGTTTCAGCACACCGTTGTCATACTTAGCCTGAATGGCGCTGCTGTCGATCTTGTCGTCCAGATTGAAGCTGCGTTTGAAGCTCCGGAAAGAAAATTCTTTGCGTACGGTCTTGTAGTCTTCCGTCTTGGTTTCTTCCTTCTTTTCAAAGCTGATGGTCAGCTGGCCATTGTCTACAGCTATCTTGAAGTCTTCTTTGCTACGACCGGGAGCGCTGAGTTCCAGGTGATAGGCATCGGCCGTTTCATGAATGTTTACCGGGGGAAAACCGAAACCTTCTTCTTTTCCGAGACCGGCAGGAAAACCCTGGAAAAATTCATCCACAAAATGGGAGAGACTTCTCTGTCCGTTGTTGTTAACTTTTACGAGTGTCATAATCTTGCTTATTTGAGTTATTTAATTTCGTTTGACGGATTGGATGGAACAAACGGCATACCATCCGGCCGGGAGGCCCTTTGGCCCGTTATTTTGTCAAGAATGAGCGCGATTTAGTGACACCTTTGCAGGTCAAGAGTAATTTGGGTGACAGAATAGCATTTTTATGAGGGAGGTCGGTTTGGGATAGGGTGGAGAGAACTTTTTGTCTATTTTTGTGTTTCTTATCTAAAATTCTAAAAAAATGTATCCACAGGAAATAGTATTACCGATGAAGGAGCAGTTAACCGACAACGGTTTCCAGGAGCTCCTGACTTCCACTGAAGTCGATGATCAATTACAGAAGACGGGGACGACCCTGGTGATGGTGAATTCTGTCTGCGGTTGTAGTGCCGGTTCTGCCCGGCCGGGCGTTTTGATGGCGGTGGCCAATGGCGCCAAAAAGCCGGATTATCTGACCACCAGCTTTGCCGGTTTTGATATGGAAGCGATAGGGAAGATCCGCGAGCATCTGTTGCCTTATCCGCCGTCTTCTCCGGCCATTGCACTGTTCAAGGATGGTAAATTGGTGCATTTGATCGAGCGCCACCAGATCGAAGGCCGTCCTGCCCAGCTGATCGCCCATAATTTAATCGCAGCGTTCGAGGAATACTGCTGATTTCCCCCTGTTTTCGCGGGAAGCACCTTATAAAAGAGGTCGCCGGTACATACGTGTACGCAGGCGACCTCTTTTTTTTCGCCTGTACGATGTCAGCCATTTGGTCGCCCACAGGATATTCACATCGATCAAACTGGTTTTTAGGAATATTCACATTTGGGGATAAGCTATAGAATGCAGGAATAATGTGCATTTGAGCGGAATAATGTTCCCCGTGGAACACTTTTGTGGAACGAGAATGCCCAATATTTAGTATGATGTGGAAAATTAATTTTGGTAGTGGGGAGATAAAGGGGCTTTTAATGAGGATGTTTTTGTTCGGGATTTTAATGTACGTTTGCGCATAGCATCATCAGCCTGACTATGTATCCCAATCTTTATTACGCCTTTAAAGATCTGTTCGGAATATCCCTGCCGTTCCTGCGCTTTGTCAATTCTTTTGGCTTTTTCGTGGCTTTATCCTTCATTGGCGCAGCCGTTACGCTGACCTGGGAATTGCTGCGCAAGGAGAGGGAAGGGGTTTTGCATTACCGTGAAGAAATGGTCTGGATAGGCAAACCGGCCAGCCCGACCGAACTGCTGCTGAATTTCATTCTGGGCTTTATCCTGGGCTTTAAGTTGATAGGGCTGTTTATTTCCTCCAGTGCACTGACGGCCAACGTACAGGATTATATTCTCTCCGGGGAAGGCAGTCTTCCGTTCGGTTTACTGGTGGGATTGTTGTTCGCAGGACTGAAATGGTATGAAAAGAACAAACAGAAGCTGCCCCAGCCCCAGGAGAAGAAGGTGCGGATCTGGCCTCACGACAGGGTAGGGGATTTGACCATTTTCGCTTTTGTCTTTGGGTTCCTGGGCGCCAAGATCTTCAACAGCTTCGAAACATGGAGCGATTTCGTCAAAGACCCGATGGGCTCTCTCTTTTCCTTCAGCGGGCTGACCTTTTATGGTGGGCTGATCTGCGCAGCCCTGGCCATCTGGTATTATGCCCGGAAACACGGCATCGGCTTCTGGCAACTGAATGATGCTACCGCACCAGGGCTGATGCTGGCCTATGCCATCGGCAGGATCGGGTGCCAGGTATCCGGCGACGGCGACTGGGGTATCCTCAACAGCGCCTATTATACCACTCCGGACGGCAAGCCCGCCCTGGCACAACCCGGTGACTATGATCGCATTATCCATCAATACCAGGAGAACTACCTGCCCCAGTTCGGCGGGCTGGATAAAATCCCGCATCTGTCGGTAAAAGCCCCTTCTTTCCTTCCCGACTGGCTTTTCGCCTATTCCTATCCCCATAATGTCATTATGGAGGGAGCCCGTATCCCCGGATGCGATGGCAACCAATATTGCAACCAACTGCCTATCCCTGTCTTTCCCACCCCTTTTTATGAGACCCTGACCTGCCTGGTGCTCTTTTTCTTCCTCTGGTCGATCCGCAAACGGCTGAAGACGCCCGGTAAACTTTTCGCCGTCTATCTCATTCTGAATGGAATCGAGCGATTCCTGATCGAACACATCCGGGTGAACAGCAAATACGACATCTTCGGCTTTCACCCCACCCAGGCCGAGCTGATCTCTTCCGGATTGGTGATAGCAGGCGTAGCTATTCTGCTGGTCCTCAACAAAAAGAAATCCTCCGCGCCTCCTGTCGGCCCGGACACGCCTGTGCCCAGTCCCGATTTTTCATGAGCCCTGCCATTCCTCCATCTATCCTTCCTTTCATCATTTGCTCCGGCAAAGCTGTAACAGTGGCATCTCCTTTCGCGTCAAAAGGGTGAGCGCCGGCATTTTTCAGCTTGTTGTCAACGAAATTCGTACACCCGTCAAGTAAACTTCCCGGCATCAGCATCACCCGGTAATTTAGCAGTCGCTGAATCAGTACAAGCCAATTATCAATAAAATCGGCCTTTCACCACAAAGTTAGGTTCTATGTTAAACAAAGTACCAATCTTTGTATTGTAATATATTTTAAACAGTACTTTAGAATTCAACTAATATGAGACGCACCTTTGCCTTAATTACTGCTTTCCTGCTCACGTTGACCGGCTTTTCTGCTCTGGCCCAAACAGCCGCCGGTAAAATAGACGGTACGATAAAAGATGAAAAAGGACAACCGATAGAAGCCGTGACGATCACCCTGCTGCAGGCGAAAGATTCCAGCCGGTTGAAAGAGACGGTGACCAATAAAACGGGGCATTTTGCATTCGACAATCTACCGGCAGGGAAATACCTGGTTTCCGCCTCTTCGGTAGGATATAGTCCTATTTACTCCCGGCTGCTGGAACTGGCGACCGGCCGGATGGCGCAAACCCTATCATCGCTGGTCATGACAGGGACGAGTACCAGCCTGCACGAAGTCGCCGTGGTGGGCAGGCGTCCGCCCATCGAGCAAAAGCCGGACCGGACGATCATCAACGTCGATGCTTCCCCTTCAAATACCGGGTCCACTGCCATGGATGTGCTGGAAAAGGCTCCCGGCGTCACGCTGGACAAGGATGACAATATCAGCCTTAAAGGCAAGCAGGGCGTACAGGTCATGATCGATGGCAAACCTACTTATCTCTCTGCAGCTCAGCTGGCCGATTACCTGCGGAGCCTGCCGGCTTCCGCCATCGATCAGATCGAACTGATGACCAATCCTTCCGCCAAATACGACGCTGCCGGCAACTCGGGCATCATCAATATAAAGACCAAAAAGAATAAGCTGAAGGGTTTTAACGGAAACGTTACCCTGACGCATACCCAGGGCGTTTACCCTAAGCCCAGCGGCAGCCTCAACCTGAACTACCGTACCGGTTCCTTCAATTTTTTCCTGAATGCCGGCTATTCCCACTGGGAAGGTTTCCAGGTGCTGCAGATCACCCGTAAATACCTGGACGACGACGCTGCCCAGACGATCAATTCGATCTTTCAGCAGACGACGGTCATGCATTTCACCAATCCCGAGGCCAACGTGAAGTTCGGGATGGACTATTTCCTGAACCAGAAAACGACCCTTGGCTTCGTCGTCAGCGGCTTCCGCAATAAAGAACAAGACCGTTCCGGCAGCAATATCCGGCTGATGAACCCCAACTACCAGATCGATTCCCTGGTCTATTCTCCCAATACCAACAATACCACCTGGAAGAACGGCTCCGCGAACCTGAATTTCCGGCATCAATATGATTCCGCCGGCCGCGAGCTGTCAGCTGATCTGGATTACGTTCGCTATTCATCTGTCAGCGATCAGTATTTCAACAACCTGACCTATTCCCCCGATAACGTGCTGCTGGATCAATCGGTCCTCACCGGCACCCTGCCCAGCACGATCAATATCTATACGTTCAAGACGGACTATACCCGTCCGCTCGCCAAGGGTTACAAACTGGAGACCGGTATCAAGCTCAGCTATGTCAACACCAATAACACAGCTAACTATTATGACGTCGTGGGCGGTAAGGCCAATGTGGATACGACCAAGACCAACGCCTTCATTTATCATGAGAATATCAATGCCGCCTATGTGAATATGACCAAACAGTATGGAAAATGGACCGTCCAGGCCGGGGCACGCCTTGAGAACACCAACTATTATGGCCACCAGCTGGGCAATGGGTTGACGGTGATCAACAACGATTCCTCTTTTTCCCGGAGCTATATCAACCTGTTCCCGACGCTGTACCTGACGTACCAGGCGAATGAAAAGAACCAGTTGACCCTCAACTATGGCCGCCGCATCGACCGTCCGGCTTACCAGGACCTGAATCCTTTCCTCTTCTTCCTGGACGAGTATACCTACCAGGCCGGCAATCCTTATCTCCAGCCCCAATATACGCAGAACGTAGAGCTGTCGCACACCTACAACCGCAGTCTGACGACGACGCTCAACTATAGCTATACCCAGAATTTCTTTACCGAGACCTTCCAGCAGTCCGGTCAGGCCACTATCGTCCGCAACGGTAATATCGGCGTCCGGCAGAATGCAGGCGTTTCGGTCAGC
>PMUF01000561.1 GCA_003167015.1 Chitinophagaceae bacterium
AAAGCAGAAATCCTGTAATTCCGCACAACAAAAGAAATACGCCGACACCATATAGGCGCTCCTGCTTCAGGTTTTGTTGAAGTTTTGCCTCCGCCAGTTGATTTTGAAAACGAAGCGAATCGGCTTTTCTGTCAAATTCGTATTGAATGCCTTTTCGTTCAAGCTCTTTTTGCCGATCCTTATCGGTTAAGCTGTCTCGAAGCGCAATGAATTGCTTGTAGTCCGAAAACGCCTGGCCTATCTCGCCCCTTTTTTCATGCAATGATGACGATGTTTTAAAAATGCTTGCCTGGATGTTTTTGTCACCCGCTTCCTGCGCCAGGGCCATGGCATGGCTTAGGAGCGATTGCGTTGTATCCAACCGGTGCTTCGGGGAAATCTGATGATCAAGCAACACCCTATCCGGAGCGTCTATAATCACTTCTGCTCTTTTTTCCATATTATCTCCCATATCGCGCTTATTGCCCATGGAATCGAGTAAAACAGCTGCTTTCCCATATTCTGTCATTGCCTCATCCGGATTACTGAGGGCCACCTGTATACTTCCGATAAAATCGTGTATCATGGCAATACCATGCTTATTTCCCAATGCCTCCGCCAGCGTTAGCGCCTGACGGAAATCGGCCATAGCGGCGGAATAATTCTTACCCCGAAGTTTCATGCTGCCGAGACTTTGCAGGTTATAATAGATCCCAAACTTTTCACCGATTTGTTCGCAAAGCGCTATTGATTTTTCATAATAGTCTGACGCGTGATTGTAATCTTCTATTTCTTCGTAAAGCCAGCCAAGATTGGCATAATTGCGCGACAATCCTGACAGGTCCTGTATTTCTTCATTCATCCGGGCAGCCTGAAACAGGCAGTCCATGGCTTTAAGATATTCGGAACGGTCTGTGTAGATCACACCGATATCCTGTAGGTTGTGGGCGGCGCCACGGATATTATTATATTTTTGGTGGATGTCCAGCGCTTTTTGGAAATAGTCCAGTGCTTTGCCTAAATTAGTCTGTTCATAATAAATAATACCGATGTCTCCGTAGCTGTCGCCAATCAATTGTTCGTCTTTTTCACTCTCCGCTATGGCTATGGATCGATCAAAATAGTCAATCGCTTTTTTCCATTCTGAAGTTTGCCAGTATACCATTCCAAAATCGGCATATACTGCGCTCATACCCTTTTTATTTCCGGTTACTTTAAAAATGGCAAGGGCATTGCCGAGCCATACGATGGCCTGTTCGTGCTGACCGGAACGGTGGAAAAGCTGCCCTTTTGCCTCAAATGCACCAGCCAACTCATCCTGTGCATGAAGCCGCTGTGCGATTGCAATGGCCTTATCTGCAAATCGGAACCCCTCGGCCGTGTTCTTATATTGATATTCCTTTGCAATTTTCACCCAAAGATTTACCCTACCTGTATTTTCATTGGCAAGTGCTTTATCAGCCTGCAAAAGGCTGTCTAATTCGCTTACTTGCTGCCCGTAAATCTTGCCTAAAAAAGACGAGCACGCAAATATGAGCACAAAAGCAGATATGGTGGGATGCGGCCTCATACCTGTACAAATCTACAAAGATTAGATATCAAAAATGTCCCCGTTCCGTAAATCAACCCCGCCGTTGCGTAATTGTTAATACGGCAATTCGGTTGGACCCTGATATTTGGGCAACCTTAAAATATTTTCATTAACCAAATAAACAGGAGACTGCCATGAAAAGGTTTGTATTTTTTATCTATGGGATCGTTTGTTACTTAATATTTTTCGTAACTTTTTTGTATGCCGTCGGGTTTGTAGACAACCTGGCTGTTCCCAAGACCATCGACAAAGGTTACCAGGGCGGCACAGCCTATGCCTGGCTGGTCAATATCCTGCTACTTTCCCTTTTTGCGCTTCAGCATAGCATCATGGCAAGGCCGGAGTTTAAGAAATGGTGGACCAGATTTGTTCCATCGGCCATAGAGCGAAGCACATATGTTTTGTTTGCCAGTGCGTCCCTGATATTATTGTTTGTGTTTTGGCGGCCGTTAGCCGATGTAGTATGGGATGTTCAAAATACCTTTCTCTCGGGTCTTTTAATCGGCCTTTATTTTTTTGGATGGTTCATTGTATTGTTTGGAACATTTCTGATCAATCATTTTAATTTGTTCGGGCTGCAGCAGGTTTATAATAATCTTAATAACAGAGAGCCGGGTACGCAATTGTTTGTTACGCCGCTGTTTTATAGATTTGTCCGCCATCCGATCATGCTTGGCTTCATCATTGCATTTTGGGCGGCTCCTTACATGACTATCGGGCATATGTTATTTTCCGTNNATATTTTAATTGCTATTCAATTGGAAGAGCGGGATATGGTTGGGGTGTATGGCGCAGAGTACAAAAGATACCAGCGCGAAGTGTCGCAGATCATCCCGATGCCACCCAAAAAACACTAAGTTCGGAACTATATCGAACACAGGAAACCACCACCTGTCGGGGACCACTTAGCCATATTATTTGCTTTTCCCATTGTGTCAATTTAATTGCCGATAATCGTGCGGCGTGTAACCTGTGCTCTTCTTAAAAGCCCTGGTAAAATGCTGCGGATATTTAAACCCAAGTTCGTAAGCTATGTCACTCACCGATTTACTGGTATCCAGCACCTTTTCCTTGGCTAAATTCATCACCTTTAATTGGATATACTCCTGCGGTGATTTTCCCGTCTCCTTTTTGACCAGATCGCCAAAATAGTTCGCAGAAAGATTCAGCTGATCAGCACAAAAGGCAACCGTCGGCAAGCCGTCCGTTTGTGGCCTGTCCGACCGAAAATAGTCATTTAGCAGCCCCTCGAACCGCTCCAGTATCCCCTTGTTCACATCACCACGGGTAATGAACTGCCGCTCGTAAAAACGGACACAGTAATTCAGCAACATCTCGATATTGGCCACGATCAGGGACTTGCTGTGCTTATCCGTCCCCTGCTCCAGTTCATACTTAATTTTCCCAAGACAATCGACCACCAACCTCCTTTCTTTTTCCGAAAGGTGCAGCGCTTCCCTCGTCTCATAAGAGAAGAAGGTATAGTTGTCGATATGCTTGCCAAGCGGCGTACCCCGGAGCAGGTCAGGATGAAACACGAGCGCGAATCCCTGGGGTTTATAGTCCTTGTACACCTGTACCTGTACCACCTGTCCGGGAGCCACAAAAACCAATGTCCTGTCCTGGAAATCATAATCCTCCCGGCCGTACTTCATATCCCCGCACTTCACATCCTTCAAATACACCGAATAAAAGCCAAAATTCATGCGGGACGCATAATCCCAGGGCTTGGCTTGTGCAAAATCAATCACACTGACCAGGGGATGCAGGTTCTCATTGCCATAAAGGGCATCGTATTGGCTCACCGTATCCACCTGCACAATCTTATCCATAGACTTTGATTTATGACCTATCCAAAATTATCACTTATTTGCCGGTCAGCGACCCCCAACGTCGGAATCAGTAAAAATGGTAGATATGCCAGTAACTTGTATAAGAACCAGCCGGATAAATGGCCTGACCTTTGCCCTGTCTTTGATATCGCACATAGCACTAAAATAAATGTATGGATACTCCAAAGAACCAAAACAATGAACACTCTTACAATAAATCAGTAATAAATCAAACAATTATGAGCGCAACAGCAACAACAACCGACATATTCCCTCAGGGTGACAAAGGCCCCGCCGACTATTTCACAGGAACCGCCTGGATCAAAATACTCGTACCGAAGGACGAAACCGGCAGCTATAGTGTAGGAAACGTGGTCTTCGAGCCCAAAACCCGGAACAATTGGCACACCCATCCAGCAGGTCAGATCCTTCTGATCACCGAGGGAAAAGGATACTACCAGGAAAGGGGCCAATCAGCCCGTTTACTGTCAAAAGGCGATGTAGTGGTGATACCCAGCAATGTCGAGCATTGGCACGGCGCAGCGAAAGACAGCCGGTTCGTACACGTTGTCATCACCAACCTAAAGGACGGTTCAGCTGCAACCTGGCTTGAGCCTGTAACCGACCAGGACTATGATGCGCTGCCCACACGATAATTCAATATATAAAGCGAAAAAAAGAAAATATGGAAAAAGATAAAGTATGGATGATCACCGGCGCCGGGCGAGGCATGGGGGTCGATATTGCCAAAGCCGCATTGGCGGCCGGATTCAAGGTCATTGCGACCGGCCGCAACACCGACAAGGTGGCAAAAGCTCTTGGCAAAGCTGAAAACCTAGCGGTTGTCAAGCTCGATGTTACCCAACCGGCTGACGCAGCATCCGCAGTTAAGACCGCCATCGACCGTTTTGGCCGCATAGACGTGCTGGTCAACAATGCCGCCAGCTTTTACGCCGGCTATTTTGAAGAACTGACGCCGGAACAGATCGGACAGCAATTACAGACAAGCCTCTTCGGCCCGATGAACGTAACCCGCGCCGTCCTGCCTGTAATGCGCAAGCAGCAGTCAGGCCAGATCATCACCATTTCGTCAACCGCTGGTCTCATCGGCTTTGAATTTTGCACGGCCTACGCTGCCTCGAAATTCGGCCTCGAGGGTTGGATGCAGTCCCTGCAAGCCGAAGTCGAGCCCTTTGGCATTCAAACCGTCATCGTCAATCCGGGCTTTTTCCGTACCGAACTGTTGACAGAAGAATCAACAAATTACGCCAGCCCCTCTATCGACGACTACAACGAGCGCAGGGCAAAGCAACTGGAGTTTTGGAAAGGGGCCAATGGTCAGCAACCCGGCGACCCGGCCAAGCTGGCCCAGGCGCTGATCACGATCTCCAACCAGAAAAAGCCACCTCATCGGTTTATTGCCGGTGCCGATGCAATTGGCTTTGCTGAGCAAGTGGCCGCGACGCTCCAACAACAAACTAATGCCTTTCGTGAGCTGTCCAGCTCCATGGCATATTAGTTACGCGGCGATGGATGCGTTTGTAAGATGGCATTATTAACTTCGACGCCATTTTGCCCAGAGGAGGTCCAAGAGCAGCAGAACGAAAGAAATCCCCCCGATGATGGCGCTTAGGGCATGTGCGTATTCCCACTGTACACGGAGCCATGCCCAATTGCTGTCCGGGAAAAAGGTCCAGTGAAACGTAGTGATATTAATCGGAAGTGTAAAGACAACGTATAGTATGATGATTAACAATTGCGCGATGAACGCGCCGCGTATGGGCCAGATTACCCGGTTATGGTCGCGTTCAAAGAACAACAGACCGACAATCGAAAGGAAGGAGGCAAGTTGTACGAGCTCGAGCCAGTCCCACGACTGGTTGGTATATTGTACCGCCGCATAATCGTCCTGGGCAAGACTTATGACCGAAGGCAACGCCACAAGGTCCATCATCGGCCGGATAAGCGCCAGGCCGGCAAGGACAATAGCCAGTAGACGGAGAAGATTGATGTAGAGCTTCGCCATATGCAAATTTACAGGTAATAGCCTAGTTATTGAGGTTAAAATAAGCTTCCAATTGAATCAACGCCAATCATAGCTTAATGCCGGGATACCAACCACTTTTAACCAAAAATGCTTTAGGGTCTTTTATTTCAATAATCTCGCGGATAGCGGCTTGTTTATCTGTGGCGTGTTGATAATAGCTCTTGACGATACGGTATCCAACCCAATAGCCAATGTCGCCCGATTTATCCATCGTACCATTATACAGCCAGCTTGTTAGGTCGCGCTTATCCTCGTCAGCAACAAATGAGGTTTCGATCTCGGCTTCGTGTCCGTGGGTAATTACAGCCAACTGTATATTACTCAAACCGCCCGATATGAATTCGCCAATGAAATCAGCCGCACCTTCTACAAGTGATCCTTCAAGCACTGTTGGGTTTGGGTCGTCTACCATTTCCTGCGGTTGCTGCACATGCACATATTCGTGAGCGATTACGTGCACGAACCGGTCTTCTAGGTTTTTGTCGTAATACGTAATCCCGCACAGCGCTTCCAGCCCGATCTGAACACCCGAGACCGGACTGCCTATAGCCACCGGTTTCCCTCGGCCGATAGCAATAGTAATAGCCGGAAATTTGGCCGCAGGGTAAATCTCGCGCAACTTGCCCAGGGCCTGTTTGAGTCGGATTTTGACAGTCGGCAACACTTCGGCACCATGGCGTGCTGTAGCATAAAGTTGCGGTTGCTTTGCTATCGCCTCTTCAATACGCTGTGCTGTGGTATTTCTTAAACGGGCGAAAGTGCGCAGCCCGTCGGAACCTGCGTCAAGATAATCACTTTGAAGCTGCTCCGTCGTAGGGTGACCTTCGGCTACATCATAAACCTTATAAAACAGGCTTACGTCTTCTGTATGGATATCCGGTTCACCAGGTTTGGTTATATCTGCTGTTTGTGCTCCCGCTGTTTTGCAAAAGACCAACACGAGGTAATAAGTAAATAGTTTAAGATATGACGCGGTACTTTTCATACAATGAATATAATTTCATTCCCCGGCTGATGCTATTCCTTATCAATCCTTTACGAGATTGTATTCCAAGGTGGTATATTTCAGCAACTTGACCGCATTTTCCTTCACCGATATATCGTCTCTGACCAATTCATCGCTCACCAGGCGGATCAGCACCATATCGGCTGCCAACTGCGTCAGACCGGCCTGGGTCAAATTCCGCATGTGCGCATCAGGCAATGGTTTGTGGTCGAAGGCGGCACGCAGATTAGCCGGTGTAAAATGCTGCCGCAGGAAAGCATCCAACATGTTGTGTTGGTATTGCAGGTAAATATCCTGCACGGTATGCAAAAGGTCGATATTACTTTCGTAGTCCGCGATATGACTGATCAATTCCGAGTGCCCGAATTGTTTCAGGTGCAATTCATTTTTGATCGCCCCTATTGCACCGCCTGCCGGGTGGAACGTCCAAAGGTTGTGCGAGTTGATGATAAGCTGTTGGATCTGGTTAAGGTCGGCTGTGGCCAAAGGCTGCTGCAGAAGAGTGAACAGGCTGTCGTTGGCCTGTCGTATTTTGGTCTGTGCGTCGATCACCTTGTTTAAACGGGAAGTATCTGCTTTCAGGTCCACCACCAGCTGAGAGGTCAGTTCGTGAGCGTGCTGATTGTTAGTGATATCTTCCCTGATATTCTCGGCAATAAACCCCATCATCACGGCAATAAAGATCATAAACCCCTCCAGCAGGTACTCCTTCCAGGGTTTTTTTTGGTGATGCAGATCGGGATGATGATGTACTTCCATAGCTATTGCGAGTGGTGGTTGTTCGGTGTGAGGTTTGGGTTGCGGAGCGCCGGTCACGGGCCTCTTTTCAATTTCCGATTTAGTGGGGCCTTCCGGATCCGGTTTCGACTCCGGTTTGGACTCCGTGTTCAGAATGAGGTCGCCCTGGACCTTCCCGGTTATTGCCGGAGAGCCTGGTATATCCGTATTTTTCTGCTCGTTATTATCCATATTTTGGCGGGTAAATATATAGAAATACTTACCAAACACCATATTTCTCCGAACCGTGTCTTGGTTATGTGATCAGCCTTTTAAACGTCGGTATCAGTGATATTGGGGGTAAACAGCTTCCAGTGCCCCTCGGAGACGACTTCGACGGTGCCGTCGGTCACTTTGATGGCGGTCTCATCGTCAATCGCGTACACTGGAACCGGTAGCCTCGCAGCCCATTTTTCTGCGTTAGCCAGGGAAGCGTCCGGATGATCCTCGTGATCGAGGTGCGGGATCAACGCAAAGTCAACCAGTCCCGCTCCCTGAGTCGTGACAAAGGTCCTGCTGATTTTTCCTTCGGGTGTAGCGAACACGATGTCTTCCGACGTGAGCGCGTTAGCACTGGCGTTGGGTGGATTACGGTAGGCCTCTCCGAAGGTGGAGGATGCCGCCATGCTGCCGGCGCTCACTCCGACATAGACTACTTCGCGCCGTAACGACGGCAGGAGTCCTGTCAGTCCGGACTGCCGCATCCAGTAACTGAGGTACAGGGGATCGCCACCCCAAACCAGCAGGGCATCGGTCTCCTGCACCGAAGGGACCCAGGCTTTTTTGTCGATACTGGGCAGTGCGGTAAGCTCCAGCAGACCCAGGGACTTCCAACCCAATTGGCTCAAAGGGGATGGGGCTGTTCCGCAGATCGCCCGATATGCCCCAACACCACCGCCGGGGAAGGGGTAGATCGCGGTGGGGATGAAGAGGGCGTTGGACTCGGCGATCGGTTTGCCCAGGAGGTCAACCAGTGCGTTTTGTATGCTTGTGTTGCTGATGCCGGCGGAAGTGAGAAGAAGCTTCATACTAACTAAATTAATTAAAAGATAGCAATATTCGTTCAACCACCCGACGCATTTGCCCCTATTGAATGTCATTTTCTCCACTCATTTGATCAAACAAAGTTCGCTAGATTTACAAAAAAGATCATGCGAAAAATTATAGTTACCGAATTCATCACCCTCGATGGTGTTATCGAGGCACCCGGCGGCGATGAAACCCCTCACCCTCATGGCGGCTGGCAGTTTAAATACAGCTCTCCGGAAACCGGGAAGTACAAGATTGATGAGCTTGCTAACGTGGATGCCTTGCTGTTGGGCAAAAACACGTACGACTTGTTCGCCGGTTACTGGCCCAACCAGACCGGTGGCGAGTTCGCCGACCCCATCAACCAGATGCCGAAATATGTCGTCTCCCGAAGCCTGCAAAAGGTGGAGTGGAACAACAGCCATATCCTTCGCGACGTGGCGAAAGACATTGCGGCGCTGAAGAAGTCGGATGGTGGTGATATCCTCGTCTATGGGAGCGCCACCCTCGTCAAGGCCCTGCTACACCACGACCTCATCGACGAGTTGCGGCTGATGATATATCCCCTCTCGATCGGAGGCGGGTTGAGGCTTTTCGATGACAATCGGGAATTAAAGAAATTCCGGCTCAAACACTCGCGCGCGATCGACAACGGCGTTCTTATTCTCGAATACCAGCCGATCACTTGACCCGGAATGCTGGCCGAGTACTCCTGTCAGTATTAAATTATTACCATATAAATTGCTTTTACCGGTAATAATCTTATCTTTATTCAATGAGTAGCGGCAAAGATATTCGACTTATTGGCGGAGAAGTGTCCCTGGATTTTATTAACACCATCCATGACAGAAGCTTAGAAAATTCACCCGACTATCTTGAAGGGGGCTATGCATCCCTACTTCAATGGAGCGAATATGCGGGCGTATGGGATAGAAAGCTCATTTTGAAACTACAGTCGGAACACCGGAGCCAGAATGAAAAAAACCACGTCTACAAGAGTGCCGTAATGCTACGGCAAACTTTATTTGACATTTTTGGCTCGATAGCTGACCATAAAAAAATCCCTCCGGCGGCGCTTTCCACGTTCAATGTCTTTCTTTCCAGTGCCTTTTTGCACAAAAGGGTGGTTGCCCATAAAAATGAATATATCTCAGGGTGGGAAATGTCTGAGAATAGTGCCGATTGGTTATTATGGCCCATTATTGAATCGGCCTACCTTCTTCTTACAGGCGACCAATTGCAAAAACTAAAAAAATGCCCGGCCTGTCTTTGGGTTTTTGCCGACAAAAGCAAAGGCGGAAAAAGAATATGGTGTAGTATGGATACTTGTGGCGCTATTAATAAATCCAGGCGGTACTATCATTTAAAAATAAAAAAACAAACCGTATGATAGCAAGAGTTTGGCACGGCATAGTCCTCAAAGAAAATGCAGACCGATACCACCGGTTTTTGTTAGATACTGGACTGTCTGATTATACAGCAACAATCGGGAACTGCGGTGTATTTCTTTTGAAAAAAGATGCGGAAAAAATAACCCATTTTTACACGCTGACCTTTTGGAATGACCTGGAATCGATTAAACAATTCGCCGGCCATGATGTCAGGAAAGCAAGGTATTATCCGGAAGACAAAGATTTTCTTTTGGAATTTGAAGAGGAGGTAAATCATTTTGATGTTTTGGAAATGCCGGACTATGTCAAGATTTAGTTTACCGGTTATAGTCGGCCTGGTCGTCTTTTCAGCCTGCGCTCAACCATCAGGCTCACATCATTCCAGAGAAGCAGCCGAGGCGTCTCCCCGTGTTATCATATCCCCGATATATCCCGACAGTATATTTTTCTCTGTCTGCTCTGTCTCCACTACCGACACCAGAGTAACAGGAACAGTTCCTGGTTTCCATAACAGAAAAGAGGCAGACTATGAAACTTATTTTCAGCGGTATGTAAGTACAGATCATCATTACCGGATCATACATGCCGTGGGAACCGGCATCCGGATAACCACCGAATATGGAAAAGAGACAACACAACGGGATAATTTTAACGA
Organism: Chitinophagaceae bacterium; assembly: GCA_003167015.1. Taxonomy (GTDB): domain Bacteria; phylum Bacteroidota; class Bacteroidia; order Chitinophagales; family Chitinophagaceae; genus Puia. The sequence goes on from PMUF01000561.1 coordinate 10,308, forward strand.
TACAATCCGGTTTAATGAACTGGGTTTCTTCGATTCGGCCCCAGGGGATCCTCTTGATCTGATCCCTTTATATCCGGGTCATCCTGTAAGACAGGGTGATGAATGGCATCCTTCCGCCCAGGTAAAGACGGATATGGGTTCAGGCACTGCCAGATACTCCTTCATCGCAGACTCCGTATATCAAAGTACAGAAGGCGAACAATTGGCCCTGATCCGGGTCAGGGTTAATGCAGCATTATCAGCCCTTCCCGTTTATAAAGACGCACGCATAGACGTACATGGAGAAGGCTGGTTTATCTGGGACTGCACTGTGCATCAACGCAGGGAAACTCATTTGTCGGCCGTGTATTCAGGAAATATGGGAACAGGCGAAGTCCTGGAGCATATTACGGTAAACGACAATTTAGTAAAACATTCGGGTAAAATAAGCTTTTGATCAACACGGTAAGGCCTTACTTATGGGCCGATCTGTATTCATACACTTTGTAATCCCAGGGCTGTAAAATCAGGTGACGCCCGACGGAAACAAATTTGTCTGTAAACACATCCAGAGCGCGGCCCGCGATAGAAGGCGGGAGATCCACGGCTTGCGACTGACGGGAGAAGTTCAGCAGCACCAGCACCTGTCTGCCTGCCTTTTTGCGGACAAAAGCATATACGGCGCTGTCCGCGCCCGAGGTCAGCCTTTCGAATGCTGCATCGGCATCAAGAGCGGGATCCTGCCGCCGAAGCATCAATAAGGTCTTATAGAAGGTCCTGCGGCCAAGGGTATGAAAACTGATGGTGTCCTTGTCGAAGAAGCGGATGGCCCTAAGCACGGGTTCTTCCTGGCCGCCATAGATCAGGGGGATATCGTTGGGCATCGTCTGCGTAAAGACTGCGAAGGGTGCATGGGCCGGCCCGGGGAAGGTAGCGTAATCTGCGCCATTGGAACTGTTCTCGTCATGATTGCTGGTGAAATACATCTGCATCGCCCCTTTGGGATAGATGGAATTATAGTGTTGCAGCACACTGTCCAGGGCGAAGGCCGGGCGTTCGCCGGCGGCCACCTGGACCATCTTGTGGAACATTTCCCATGGGTAGGTCGCGTCGAAGCCGCTGGCGGGCAAGTACGCCTTGTCTCCCTCAGCAAGCATAAAAATACTTTTCATCGACTTGAGCTGGCGGATGCAATCGGTCCAGAAATCGCCGGGTACGTTCCAGGCCACGTCGCAACGGAAACCGTCTATATCGGCCTCTGTCACCCAGAATTTCATGGCGGCGATCATGCTGTCGCGGAGTTCGGGGTTGGCGTAATTCAATTGGCGGGTGTCAGTCCAATCATAGGGGACGGCGGCTTTGCCGCTGCTGTCTTTGATATAAAAGTCGGGGTGTTGGCTGAGCCAGCGATTGTCTGCGCCGGTGTGGTTAGGAACCCAATCGATGAGGACCTTCATCCCTCGCGTGTGGGCTAATCGGACGAGTCTTTTAAAATCATCGAGGGTGCCGAACTCAGGGTTGACCGCGGTGTAATCGGCGACGGCATAATAACTACCCAGGGATCCCTTGCGATCCAGATGGCTGATGGGGTTGATGGGCATGAACCAAAGTATTTCCACACCCATAGCCTGGAGGCGATCGAGGTGTCCCGCAAAGGCGTTGAAGGTTCCCTGCGCAGTATATTGGCGGATGTTGACCTCGTAGATGTTGCTGCGCAACGACCAGGCAGGATGCGTGGCGGCGTCGGCGGACTGGCCGTGGCTGATTTGATAGGCAAGGATGGCTATGGCAAGCAATAGATTTCGCATACCTAAAGATAAATAATCTAATCGCTTCGCAAGCTTTTTGTCGGGTTGGCTAATGCCGCCTTTGTTGCTTTGATAGTTACCGTACATAAAGCAATGGCAACAGTTATAAAGGCCGATAAGACAAAGATCCACCATGGCATACCGGTCCGGAAGGCAAAATTCTCCAGCCAGTTGTGCATTACGGCATAGGCAACGGGTATAGCGATGAGTGTAGCCAATAATACGGGCCTCAAAAGTTCTTTTGACAATAACAGGATGATATTTTGCACGGATGAACCGAGCACTTTTCGGACACCGATTTCCCTGGTGCGTTTTGCGACGGTAAACGAGGTAAGGCCAAACAGGCCAAGGCAGGCAATTAATATAGCCAGGCCCGAAAATATGCTGAGTATGTTTTGCTGGCGAAGATCGTTTTTATACAGTTGACCAAATTTTTCGTCGAGGAAGGTATATTCGCATGGATACAATGGAGCAACCCGGGCATAGGCATTTTTTACCCACTCAATGTCCTTTTGCAGGTTGCCGGGCCTCAATCTTACCAGAACAATATTTCTGTCCGGGTTCGGTGCAATAACAAGAGGTTTGTCTGGCAATAACAATGGTGCCGGTGATCAGGAAGACAGAAATACTGAATTGCACAACCACCAATACTTGCCGGAAGTGTGACCCGCCTTTGCCAAGTTGGAGTTTGCCCTTTAAGGTCTCTATAGGAGAGAACCGGGAAAGAATCAATGCGGGATAGCTGCCTGCCAATAATCCTACCGCAATGGCAGCCCCACCCAGAAAGGCATAAAGCCACCATGCCGAATAAGGGACGGCCAGTTGGTAACCGAGCAGGCTGTTATATGCCGGCATTAGCAATTGCAACAACCCCAGCGATAAAAGACAGGAAATAATGGCCAGCAAAAGCGATTCACCCAGGAACTGTTGGGCCAGCGTGCGGCGTAATGCCCCCATTACTTTGCGTAGTCCGACCTCTTTACTACGCTCTGCCGCACGAATCGTCGACAAGTTCATGAAATTGATGCAGGCGATCAAGAGTATCAATACTGCGATGCTCAAAAAGACATATACCACTTTTTTGTCGCCATGCCTTACATTATCAAAAGCTGAAGCATTTTCAAAATATATATCCCGCAAGGGTGTCAGGGACAGGCTGAATGTAAAGCCGTTCTTTTTCATTGCCGCGCCCATATATTTTTGCATAAAAGCAGGAAAGCGCTTTTCGATGTCGCGTTTACCCGCATGCTCATCCAACAATACATAGGTCAAATCACCGTTTGATACCCAATCTTTCATAAAGGGCAGGTTGGCCAAATTGGTAAGGGACATGATCATGCCAAAATCGAGGGTTGAATTCGGCGGCACGTCTTTGATAATGCCGGTGACCATCAGCTGAACGCCCTTGTTGATATCAATGATCTTGCCGATGGGTTCTTCGTTGCCAAATATTTTTTTCGCATCGGTCTCGCTCAACACCACGGTATTGCCGTTTTTCAGGCAAGTAGCCGGGTCACCCTTGAGGAAGGGAAAGGAGAACAGGGTAAAAAAATTGCTGTCCGCGATATGCAGCCTCTTTTCATAGAATGACCGGTTTTTATACACTACCAGGGCGGAGTTATTGGGCAACACCCGTACAGCCTGTTTAATCTCTCCCGGGAAATCATTTAACAGCGCCGGAGCATAAGGGCCGGCCAGGTATGGTGTAGGGGGTTTGGCCGGATCATAGTTGCGCATTACCCGGTAGATGTTTTTTCCATTCATATGAAAACCATCGACGCTGAATTCATTCATGATGAAAAGAAAGATCATCAGGCAAACGGTGAGGCCGACTGTCAACCCAAAGAGGTTGATGAGGGAGAAGGCCTTATTTTTAGTCAGGTTTCTCCAAGCTGTTTTCCAATAGTTTTGAAGCATACAGCTTAATGGACGGCTTTCTCCCACTAATGTTGCACGGATTGCCCAAAATGTCGGAACCGGTTCCCTAGTTTAAAATAAGTTCAATAACCGGTATATCGAAGGGGGGCTTTTTGACCGGAAGCGTTAAACTCAGGTCATCCCCGGCAGCAGCAGACTTGACCTCAGAATTATCATTCAGCAACTGTATATACCTGACTTTTCCTGCATACCCGGGCAATGTTAATTTGCCGTCTGCCGGATAATTATATACATGCACATACAATCGCCGTGTCTTTGGGTCATACGTCAATTTTGTGCCATCGGGCGTTTTATATTCGGCAGGGGCGTAAGTACAGCCATATATTGCTTTGCTGTTGGCATGCATCCAATACGACAGGCTGTCCAGTGCATTCTTTGCACGGTAATCGAATTCCCCCCGGGCAGTGGGGCCGACGTTGAGGATCAGGTTACCGCCATTGGAAGCGGAGGTGATCAGGAGGTCGAGCAACTGCCGATGGGTCTTCCAGGTGTCTTCGTCCCGGTAATAACCCCAGGAACCGGAAAAGGTCTGACAGGTCTCCCATGTCTTACCTTTATATTTGGCCAACTCCGCGGGGGAGACCTGTTCGGGGGTAACAAAGTCTCCGCCGTCTTCATAGTCGTCGAGCCCGAGCCGGTTGTTTATAATGATCCCCGGCTGCAGTTTGCGAACCAGTTTTATCAATTCGACGGCGCCCCAATCTTCGGCATGCTTGCCGCGGCGGTCATCTTTACCCCAGGTCCAATCCAGCCAGAGAACGTCGATCTTTCCGTAATTTGTCAGCAATTCCGTTATCTGATCGCGCAGGTATTGCCGGTATTTACGCATATCCCTGCCTTTATTTAAACGGTCATAGTTTGCCTGGCTGGTATCTGTCTGTACGAGCGGGTGGACATCATCCATTGTATAGTCGGGGTGGTGCCAGTCGAGGAGCGAATAATAAAACCCTACTTTCATCCCCTGGGCCCGGAAGGCATTCACGTATTCTCTGACCAGGTCCCGGTGGGCGGGCGTATTGGTGGCCTTATAATCCGTGTATTTTGAATCAAAGAGGCAGAAGCCATCGTGATGTTTGGTGGTCAGCACGGCGTATTTCATGCCGGCCGCTTTGGCCTGTCTGGCCCAGGTCGTAGGGTCGAAATCGACAGGGTTGAAAAAGTCGAAATATTTCTGATATTGTTCATTCGTCATGTGTTCATTATGCTTAACCCATTCATGCCTGGCTGCCATCGAATAGATCCCCCAATGGATGAACATGCCGAACCGATCGTTCGTCCACCAGGCCATCCGTCCGGCCTTTTGTGCAGCTGTTTCGCTGAATAACTTCTTCTCCTGCGCTACTGCAGGCAGGATGCTTACTAAGGATACCAATAAAATGAGAAGGATGTTCTTTTTCATTGTCCGCCAAATTTATTGGCGCAATTTACAGTTTTCGTGGCTACGAGCAGGTTAAAAAGGCGGGGGGGGGATGGGCGGGGTCATTTCATTCGGTGCGTAAAGCTTTGGAGGGGTTGGCGGAGGCGGCGCGCAGCGTTTGAGTGCTGATCGTCAGCAAGGCAATCGCCAGGACCAGCAGCCCCGGGATGATGAACATCCAGGCGGTAATGGTAATGCGGAAGGCATAGTTGTCCAACCATTTCTGCAGCACATACCAGGCGACGGGAACGGCGATCACGAAGGAAATCAAGACGGGCCGGATGAAGTCTTTGGTGAGCAGGACGAGGATATTGGACAGGTTGGCCCCTACGATCTTACGGATACCTATTTCTTTTGTCCGCTGGTTGACGACGAAGGCGGCGAGTCCCAACAGACCCAGGCAGGAAACGAAGATGGCCAGACCAGCGAAGACGCCGAAGGTCTGACCGAATTGCTGGTCGGCCTCGTATTGTTTGGCGAAATGTTCGTCGAGGAAGAAATAGTCGAAGGGGTTGCCGGGGAAGAATTGTTTCCATTCCTTTTGAACAGATGCGATGACGCCGGGCCAGGTGGCGGGGTCGCCGGTCAGTTTGAGGGAATAATAGGAATTAGCGTCGGGGATATAGCGGAAGATATGGGCGTCGTAGTCCTGCTGGAGGGATTCCTGGTGGTGGTTGGCGACGACGCCGACGATGGTATATTGTTTACCCCAGAAGTCGATGCGCTGGTTGAGGGCGGCCTCGGATTTGGGGAAGCCCATTTTTTGTATGGCAGCTTCATTGAAGAGGACGGATTGGGAGTCGGCGAGCCCGGGGTAAAAATTCCGTCCTTTGAGGAGTTTCAGACCATAGGCCTCGAGGAAGTCGTGGTCGATGCCGATGATGCGGTATTGGTTGGATTTGGTGATGTCGTCAGAGATACGTTTGATGCCACCTGCATTCCATCCGACTTTGCTGCCGGGCACTTCGGTGGAGACGGTCACCTCTTTAACGCCCGGGAGGCGGAGGGCTTCGGTCTTGAAGGCGGTCAATTTATTATCATACGTAGAGTCGAGTACGCGGGGACCCTTCAGGACGAGGGTCTGGTTGATCCGGACGCCGAGGTCCTGGTCCTGCATGAAATGCAGTTGGCGATAGACGGCAAAAGTACCTGCTATCAGGATGACGGAGGCGGCGAACTGCAAGACTACCAGGGATTGACGCAGGAGGGCGCCGTGGCCGGTCTTGGCCAATCTGCCTTTCAGTACGACGATCGGCCGGAAAGAGGACAGGACGAAGGCGGGATAAAGACCCGAAAGAAAGGAGCCGATCAGGAACAGGCTGGTGAGAATGTACCAGAAGACGGGATCGCTGAGAAGAGAGAAATGCAATTCCTTCCCCGTTAAGAGGTGGAAGAAGGGGATGCAAAGCAGGATGATCGAAAAGGCCAGGAGGACGGCCAATCCATTGATCAGCAGGGATTCGAGGAGGAACTGTTGAATCAGCTGACGCCGGAGGGAACCGAGGACCTTCCGTACACCGACTTCTTTGGCCCTTTCGATTGAGCGGGCTGTGGCGAGGTTGATATAATTGATCCAGGCGATGATAATGATAAAGGCTGCAATGATCAGCAGGAAATAGACGGTTTTGGCGTCGCCGTTGGCCTCTGCCTCGAACATATAATGGGAGGTGAGATGGATATCGGGCAGGGCCTGCAGGTGAACAACCATTCCGTCATGCGAGGTTTTCATCTCTTCACCCCATTTGGTCTGTATCACTCCTGCGATCTTTTTTTCGAGTACGGCCGGGTCGGTGCCGGGTCGGACAAGGATGTAATTAAAGAATCCATCCCAGTCCCATCGGGTATTTATATTAGGGCCCGCATATTGCATCAGGGTTGCCCAGGACAGGAGGATGTCGAATTTCAGGTGGGTAT
>PMUF01000618.1 GCA_003167015.1 Chitinophagaceae bacterium
CACTTCAGGTCAAAGAAGGGTGAGGTATTGAGAAAGCCGAAGATAGACCCGACATTTCCCTGGGAATTGCCATAGCCATAGCCAGGATAAATCGAGTAGCCTTCGCCACCGGCGCCGCCTAAACCGGGGGCCAGGGTGTTTCGGGTATAGATCAGCTGGGTAACGGACCTCAGTTTAAAGCCCTTGAATAGTTCGGTGCCCAGGTTAGAGGTAATGTTAGTGCGGTCAACGGACCCGCTCTTCATAATAGGGGTGGTCGTTTTATTATTGCTGACGGAGATGTCGTAATCAGATTTATCCCCGGCACCGGAAATGCTGACAATATTATTCATCGTATTACCGGTCTGGAACACTTCTTTAAACTGGTCATAATATTTGATGTTGGCATTATAGGGCTTATCGGCATTATTCCGGGGATCCCAGAGCCCGGCCCTGGCAGCACCGCCATACACATAAGAGATACCGGGCAGATCCCCTACGCTATCATACTGGAGCAGATTGCCATTGTTATCTATAAGATTGTTGTTGGCGTCTGTCAGATAGGGGTGCAGCCTGGCTTTGTGAAGGTTTCCGCTATTAATGTATTTATTAAGGGCATAGCTGGTGGAATAGGTGATCGCGGTGGCGCCTTTCCTGCCTTTTTTGGTAATGATCTGAATGACGCCGTTGGCGCCCTGTGCCCCATAGAGGGTAGAGGAAGCTGCGCCCTTGACCACTTCTACTCGTTCGATGTTACTCAGGTCGAGGGAATTGATGTCCGTGGCACGAACTTCGATACCATCCACGAGGATCAGCGGCTTGGTGCCGCCCTGAACCGTATTGATACCGCGCAACAAGATGTTGACGGGATCGCCGGGGTTACCGGAGATGGAGGAGATCTGCGCGCCAGAGATCTTCCCGATCAGCGCCTGATCGATGGAAGCGGTGGGGGCGGCGGGCAAATCTGCTGCGCCCACTGACTCGACTGCGATGCCCAGTTTCTTTTTGGAAGTGGCGGTACCGACCCCGGTGACGACCACTTCGCTGAGCGATTTCGAATCCGTGTTCAATTGGATGTTGAAGGTGGTGGAGCTCCCGATCTTAATTTCTTTGGTTTCAAAGCCGATGCCGGAGATGATGAGGGTGGCATTTTGAGGCGCCTTAATGATGAAACCGCCGTTGTAATCTGCGCTGGTTCCTCCTTTGGAGCCTTTGACCTTGACAGTGGCGGCGGGAATTGGAGCTCCGGTTGCGTCAGTGATTTTCCCGGAGATCTGTTGAACCTGGGCGTGTAACCCAATGGTGACGAGCAATAATATGCCCGCCAGGAAGTGGCGACTTTTTCTCATGTGTAGTAGTAGTTGGTTATGTTGGTGAAATCAATTTCAATTCCAACGGCAGTCAATCAATAGTCCATTAGAGACGTGGGGGTACTTGCCAGGCAGCGTCTGTTTTGGGAGGTCAAATTAGGATTTTAACCGGAATTTAATCCGCTTTAACATTTTTTTAGATGATTTTTAATTAAACGGGTACAATTTGAAGAAAAAATTAATGAACCGGCAAAAAAGGTACTGTCAAGCGAGGTATGTCAAAAATCGTAATATCAGCAGCCGGATGCGAGCAAATACGAAAAAGCATGTTGAGCGTCTGATGTTCATCCGCCAACGGAAAAGGCTTGACGGAATGAGCCGGTGAAGACGCTATCGGAATGCATTAACATTATAAATATATTTACATATTTCTTCAAAATCAAATAAATTATCGATAAAATTCAAATGTATTGAAAAATAATAGTTTTCCTATATGTGTCAGTTTGAATTTTTTGGCTGCTTTTCCAGGGCAAAAAAATAACCCTGATGCGATTTATTTTTTTCGCGGCTTTGGACTTTCCCGGGGGTTAGTATTCAATATTTTAGGACGGCCCGGAAGGGGCGGCGATAAATTATAATATATTGATTTACAATATATTAAGGGCCTAAAATGACATAAATGACGTATGTGGCCGCAGGGGTTCGAAGTTATTCACACCCCGAAAAATTTATTTTGTTATGTGGCGCTAATTTGTAATTTAGTGCAAGAATTTAATGGGTTAGTAAGTAAGGGGCCGGCGATTTAGCTGGCCCTTTTACTTTTTATTCTTCACCAATTATTCCTTTCTTGTTTTTCTGCTGCCGATAAAATTTTTGCTCATCACTGCGTGTTGTTTTTGATTTTTGCCGCGATTTTCGGGCAGATGAATTTCAAATTTCCAAATTAGGGAACCATAAGCCGCTAACTTTACGGGATGAGCAAAATTAAAACTGCTTTTTTTTGTAGCAACTGTGGATATGAAAGTGCAAAATGGACAGGCAAGTGTCCATCCTGTAATGAATGGAATACGTTTATAGAAGAAGTCATCACAAAAGATAACAAGCTGGAGGAGACCGATTGGAAAAAATTATCGCCGGATAAAAAAGAAGGGCGAACGATTTCCCTGCATGAGGTGATCAGTGCAGAAGAAAAAAGGATCGTTACTGCCGATCCGGAATTGAACCGCGTGCTGGGGGGTGGGATAGTAGCCGGCAGTATTGTACTGGTAGCAGGTGAGCCGGGCATCGGTAAAAGTACATTGTTCTTACAGAACGGCCTTCGGCTGCCGGAGGTCAGGACTTTGTACATCAGCGGGGAAGAGAGTGAGCAGCAGATCAAGATGCGTGCGGACCGGTTGAATATCCGTAATGAAGAGTTCTATCTGCTGACGGAGACTTCTACACAGATCATTTTCCAGGAGATTCGCAAGCTACGGCCGGGATTGGTGATCGTGGACTCCATCCAGACGCTGCAATCTCCTTACATCGAGTCTTCCGCGGGCAGCGTGTCGCAGATCCGGGAATGCACATCCGAATTTCAGCGTTTTGCCAAGGACTCGGGCACGCCTGTCTTTCTGATCGGGCATATCACGAAGGACGGCAGCATTGCCGGGCCGAAGATGCTGGAGCATATGGTAGATACGGTCCTGCAATTCGAGGGTGACAGGCATTATGCGTACAGGATATTGAGGACGTTAAAGAATCGCTTTGGAAGCACGGCAGAACTTGGCATCTATGAAATGACGGGTGATGGAATGCGGGGGGTGACCAATCCCAGCGAACTGCTGATCTCGCAAAAAGACGAGCAGCTTAGCGGAATCGCGATCGCCGCGTCTATCGAAGGGATGCGGCCGCTGCTGATCGAGGTGCAGGCCCTGGTGACGCAGTCGGTATATGGCACGCCTCAGCGCACGGTCAGCGGATTTGACGCACGAAGATTACAACTGCTGCTGGCGGTATTGGAGAAAAGGGGTGGATTTCATTTTGGGGTCAAGGATGTATTCCTCAATATTGCGGGCGGCTTAAAAGTAGAAGACCCGTCGATCGATCTGGCGGTGTTGTGCGCGTTGCTGAGTTCTTATGAAGATGTCCCGCTGGCTGCGCAGACCTGCTTTGCGGGGGAGGTAGGGTTGAGCGGGGAGATCCGGGCTGTCAACCGCATTGAACAGCGCATAGCCGAAGCTGAAAAGCTGGGCTTTGAAAAGATCTTCGTCTCCAAATACAATCAGAAGGGTTTGACCGTTAGTACATCGGGTATCGAGGTGATTCCGGTGGGTCGGGTGGAAGAGGTATACCGGTATTTATTTTAATAGTCATTGATGTCGTTCATGAATAAGCTCTACCTGTTGTTTGTGTCTGTTGCCCTGCTGGTCCTCTCCTGCCGGAAAAACGCTTTTATCACGAGCAAGGATGCCATTGTATTATTTTCCGCAGATACGCTGGCTTTCGACACTGTCTTTGTCACCACGGGGTCTGTGACGCAGTCGGTGAAGATCATCAATGCCAACAACCAGCAGCTTCGGCTGACGGATATCAGACTGATGGGCGGAAGCCAGTCTTATTTCAGCATCAACATCAACGGTTCGCCGGGTCCCGAGGTGGACAACATCGACCTGGCCGCGGGCGACAGTCTGTATATTTTTGTCGCGGTGGCTATCAACCCCGGCGCGGCGAATCTACCCTTCATCGTTCAGGACAGCATCCAGGTGTCTTTCAACGGCAACCAGCAATATATTCAACTGCAAGCATGGGGCCAGAATGCGAATTTCCTGGTGAACCAGGTGCTGAAGGGGATAAATAACTGGAATGATTCATTGCCGTATGTGATAGAGGGCGGATTGCAGATCGACACGGGCGCGACGCTGACGATACCGGCGGGCTGCAAAATATATCTTCATGCGAATGCTGCGATGCTGGTGGATGGATCTTTACAGGTGACGGGTTCGGACAGTTCAAGGGTCTATTTCCTGGGGGACCGGCTGGATGCCCCTTACAATAATTATCCCGACAGCTGGCCGGGTATTTATTTCCGTGGAACGAGTACGGGCAACCAACTGCAGTATGCGGTGATCCGGAATGCCAACCAGGCGATCGTGGCTGAGTCGCCGCCGGCGGGGGCGGTACCTAAGTTGGTACTGCAGCAGTGTATCATCGACAACAGCTATACATTCGGTATCCTGGGGGTGGATGGCAGCGTGCAGGCTACCAATTGCCTGATCAGCAACTGTGGTCAGAATATCGCTCTCGGCGGTGGTGGCTCCTATCAGTTCACCCAATGTACGGCAGCCGCCTATTCCGATAACTACATTGTACATACCTCTCCGGTATTGGCTGTTGCTGACGAGATCCTGCAGGGAAGTACGATCATCACGGGCGCCCTTCAGGCGGGGTTTACCAATTGTATTTTCTGGGGGGATTATGGCAATGTGCCCAGTGAAGTGACGGTCACGCAGCAGAGTAATCTTTCTTTCGCGGTGAATTTCACGAACTGTCTGTGGAAGGTGCAGACGGCGCCGTCGGGTCCGGGTATTGTCGCCACGGCGATGATCGCGAATATGGACCCGCTGTTCGACAGTGTCAATACGGTGTCGGGCTACTATGATTTTCACCTGCAGGCGGGCAGCCCGGCTGTGGGGCAGGGGGCTGCGGCCGGGGTGCTGATCGACCTGGACGGAAATCCCAGGCCGGGGGTGGCGCCGGATCTGGGGTGCTATCAGAGGCCGTAGGCTGCGCGAGGCCACTTAACCCTTTTTTCTACCTTTTATCATTCAAATCTGTCACTACTTTAAACTTTAGCGTTCGCTCTGTGTAGTAGTTAAAGCCAATTAAATACCTTTCAACCAAAATCATTTTTTATGGTACGCGTACTTCTTCTTTCCCTGTTTTTATTCGCCGCTACGGGCGCAACCAGCGTATACGACTTCAAAGTACCGGGACTGGACGGTAACACGATCGATCTTGCCAAGTACAAAGGCAAGAAACTCCTGATTGTCAATACCGCGAGCAAATGCGGCTTTACCCCTCAATATGCAGACCTCGAAAAATTATATGTAAAGTACCAGGATAAGCTGGTGATCATCGGCTTTCCCGCCAATAATTTCCACCAGCAGGAACCGGGAACGAATGCCGAGATCAGCGAGTTCTGCACCAAGAACTATGGCGTGACCTTCCCGATGGCGGAGAAAGTGTCTGTAGTGGGAGACAGCATCGCTCCTATCTTTAAGTATCTGACGGATGAAGCTCACAAGCTGGGTGTAGCGGACCCGGTGATCGGCTGGAATTTCACCAAGTTCCTGGTGGATGAAAACGGCAAGCTTATTGCGGTATTTCCCAGCAAGGTGAAGCCGATGGATGACCAGATTACGAAGTACCTGAATTAAATATACCAACCAGACCATTTCCTTCATATTAGACGACGGTCCCGGATGCATTCCGCAGGGGCCGTTTTTTTTATCTCTATATTTGCGGCTATGTCGTTTGCTCAAGTTATCGGTCAATCCCCCGTGAGGGATAGCCTTGTCGAGATGGTGAGGTCGAACAGGCTGAGCCATGCTTTGCTATTTTTGGGTTCGGAGGGCAGCGGCGCTTTGCCTATGGCGCTGGCTTTTTCGCAATATGTTGTTTGTGAGCGGGCTTTGGCTGAGGGGTTGACGGATGCCTGCGGGGTTTGTCCTTCCTGTCTTAAAGCGAGCCAACTGGTGCATCCGGATATTCATTATTCCTATCCCGTTATCCCCAAAAAAGCGGGGGACAAGCCGGTGAGTTCGGATTACAGTACGGAATGGCGTGAATTCATGGGGCAATATCCCTATGGAAATGCCTATGACTGGCTGCAGTTCATCGGGGCGGAAAACAAGCAGGGGAATATCACCGCGAATGAGTGCAACGAGATCATTCACAAGCTGAGTCTGAAAAGTTTTGAGAGCGGCTATAAGACCCTGATCCTGTGGATGCCGGAATACCTGGGAAATGAAGGCAATAAGCTTTTGAAGCTGATCGAGGAGCCGCCGCCGGATACGCTGTTTTTGCTGGTGGCTGAAAACGAATCGCTGATCCTGCCGACCATTCTTTCGCGGACGCAGCTGGTCAGGATCCCCCTGCCGGATACGGAGGATATCGCCGTGGCACTAATAGAACGGGCGAAGCTCGGAGCGGAGCAGGCACGGCAGATTGCAGTGCTTTGCGAAGGCAATTACCATGAGGCGCTGCAACTGATGCGGCATGCGGACGATGACTGGCAGGCGGTATTGCGGGAATGGCTGAATGCTATCCTTAAGACGGGGCCGGTGGCGCAGGTGAAATGGATCGAGGAGATCAGTAAATCGGGGCGGGAAAGGCAAAAACAGTTCCTCCGTTATTTTAATCATCTGCTGGAGGTGGCCGTCCGGCTGCGCTGTATAGGCGAAGGGCAGCTGCCTATTCCTGATGGGGAAAAGGATATTGCGCTAAAAATCAACAAGATAGCGGATATCGGTCAGCAAAGGGCCATTATTGGGGAACTGGATAATGCGGCCTATTATATCGAGCGGAATGCCCACGCGAAGATGTTGTTCCACGCGCTGACGATCAAGCTGTATCATATTTTGGCGGAGCGGAAGGTGACGGTAGTGAGATAGGGGCTCCCGGAAGAGGACGCACGAGGGCGCGGCCCGGAAAGACCACAGACGGCTGGTATCGACTGGTTGCAGGAAAAAAGCCAGTCGCGGGGGGATAAATACCTGTTTTGTGTGTATATTTGGCCATGGCCCTTAAAGGCCAGTGAAAAGAAGTGTATCCGACCGGGCCGGTAAGCGGGTGATTAAGCGGAAAAGGATCATGGCCGTTCGAACAACGTTATCTTGCATCCAATAGAATATATCTTGCCTAATGGCTTTGCATGATTAGTAGCATCTTTCTGCCGATGCGGTCTCCCCTTCTTTTTGCCGAACAGATCACGGTTTAGTGCAAAGTTCACCATTTTTAACAATTTTAAAATCATTTGGGATATGGGGTGTAGCAATTGTGGAACATCCAAAGGGGGTAAACCGTCCGGTTGCAAGAGCAATGGCGGGTGCAGTACCGGCGGATGTAACCGGTTGAATGTGCATGACTGGCTGGCCAACCTGCCATTCAGCGATCCGGAGAGCGGCTGTCGGATTGTAGAAATTAGCTTTAATCAGGGTAGCAGAAAGGATTATTATCGGAATGCAACGACGCAGCTGTTCGAGAAGGGCGATATGGTCAGCGTGGAAGGCGTCAGCGGGTTCGATGTCGGGGAAGTGACCCTAACAGGCGAAGTAGTCCGGCTGCAGCTGAAGAAAAAGGGGATCGAAGAGAAAAACCCGGAAATCAAGAGAATATTACGCAGGGCCAGTGACAAGGACCTGGAAATCATGCAGCAGAACAAAGCCCGGGAGAGGGATGCCCTAATCCGGTCGAGGGCTATCGCGCGGCAGCTGAAGCTGGATATGAAGATGAGCGAGGTGGAGATCCAGGCGGATGGCAGAAAAGCGACATTTTTCTATATAGCGGATGACCGGGTGGATTTCCGGGAGCTGATCAAGCTGTATGCCGGGGAATTCCGGTTGAAGGTGGAGATGCGGCAGATCGGCGCCCGGCAGGAGGCCGCCAAAGTTGGCGGTATCGGTAGCTGCGGCCGGGAACTTTGCTGCAGCACCTGGCTTAGTGATTTCAAATCGGTCAATACGACGGCAGCCCGGTATCAAAACCTATCGATCAATCAGAGTAAACTGAG
>PMUF01000038.1 GCA_003167015.1 Chitinophagaceae bacterium
GCGATGCCGCCGCTCATGCCGGCCGCGAAGTTTCGCCCGGTATCACCGAGGATGACGATGCGGCCGCCGGTCATGTACTCGCAACCGTGATCACCCACGCCTTCTACAACGGCCTTGACGCCGGAGTTGCGGACAGCAAAGCGTTCGCCTGCTTTACCGCGGATAAAGGCTTCGCCGGAAGTGGCGCCATAGAAGGCGACGTTGCCGATGATGCTATTCTCTTCCGGGATGAAACCTGCGTTGACGGAAGGGTAGACGACGAGGCGGGCTCCGGAGAGGCCTTTGCCGAAATAGTCATTGGCGTCGCCTTCGAGCTCGAGCGTGACACCACGGGTGTTGAAAGCGGCGAAACTCTGGCCGGCGGTGCCGGTGAACTTGAAGTGCAAGGTGTCTTCGGGCAGGCCTTCGCTTTTATATATTTTGGAGATCTCGTTTGACAGGATGGTGCCGACGGTGCGGTCGGTGTTGCGAATGGCGAATTCAGCGAATACCTTTTGCCGATTGTCGAGCGCGGGTTTGGCGGCTTCGAGGAGCTTCCAGTCGAGGACGTTTTCGAGTCCGTGGTCCTGCTCTTCCATTTTATGGAGGCCTGTATAGAGGGAGGCGGGTTCTTTATACAGGATCGGTGACAGGTCGAGCTTGCGATATTTCCAGTGGTCGACATCATCCCGGACCTGGAGGCTATCGACCTGGCCGACCATTTCGTCGATGGTACGAAATCCAAGCTCGGCCATGATCTCGCGCAGTTCCTGGGTGATGAATTTGAAGAAATTGACGACATGATCCGCATCGCCGGTGAAGCGCTTGCGTAATTCGGGGTCTTGTGTCGCCACGCCCACGGGGCAGGTATTGAGATGGCATTTGCGCATCATGATACAACCTTCCACGACGAGGGCTGTGGTTGCGAGGCCCCATTCTTCCGCGCCTAGTAAGGTGGCGATGGCGATGTCCCTGCCGGTCTTCATCTGGCCGTCGGCCTGCAGGACTACGCGGCTACGGAGCTTATTCCTGACGAGCGTTTGATGAGATTCGGCGAGGCCGAGTTCCCAAGGGAGACCTGCATGCCGGATGGAGCTGAGGGGGGAAGCGCCTGTCCCGCCGTCATGGCCGGCGATGAGGATGACATCGGATTTTGCTTTGGCTACGCCGGCAGCTATCGTACCTACGCCTGCTTTGGAGACCAGCTTGACGCTGATGCGGGCGGCGCGGTTGGAATTCTTGAGGTCGAAGATGAGCTGGGCCAGATCTTCGATGGAATAAATATCGTGGTGTGGCGGCGGTGAGATCAGTCCTACGCCGGGGGTGGAATGGCGGACTTTACCGATCCATTCATCCACCTTATGGCCGGGAAGCTGGCCTCCTTCGCCGGGCTTGGCGCCCTGGGCCATTTTGATCTGCAGTTCGTCGGCCATGGTGAGGTAATAGCTGGTGACGCCGAAACGGGCGGAGGCCACCTGCTTGATAGCGGAGCGCATGGAATCGCCGTTGGGTAGGGGCTCATAGCGCAGCTCGTCCCCACCGCCCTCGCCGGTGTTGCTTTTCCCACCGAGACGGTTCATGGCGATGGCCAGGGTGCTGTGGGCCTCGTGAGAGATCGAGCCGAAGGACATGGCGCCGGTAGCGAATCTTTTGTAGATGCTTTCCGCGGGTTCGACTTCCTCGAGGGAAATGGAGGGCCGGTTGCGTTTGAACGTGAGGAGGCTGCGCAGGGTGGCGGCCTTTTCGCCCTGATCGTTGACGAGACGAGAATACTTTTTGAAGGCAGTATAGTCGTTCATCCGCGTGGAATATTGCAGCAGGTGGATCGTATTGGGGTTGAAGAGGTGGAATTCTCCTTTTCTTTTCCATTGGTAGATACCACCTACGGGAAGTCTTTCCACGGGAATATTCTTGCGGCTGAAGGCGAAATAATGTTTGGCGAGGACTTCCCTGGCGATCTCGTCGAGGCCCATGCCTTCGATGCGGGAGGTTGCGCCGGTGAAGTATCTGTCTACGACTGTGCGGTTGAGGCCGATGATCTCGAAGATCTGGGCGCCCTGGTAGGACTGCAGGGTAGAGATGCCCATCTTGGAGAAAACCTTGAGCAATCCGTCGCAGACGGCCTTGATATAGTTCTTTTTGAGGTCTTCGGCATCGAGTTGCGTTTGCAGCCTTTCGGTGAGCTTCATATCGCGGATACCGGACAGGGCGAGGTAAGGGTTGATCGCCGTGGCGCCGAAGCCGATGAGGCAGGCGAAATGATGGACTTCCCAGACGTCGCCGGCTTCTACGATGAGACCTACCTGGCCGCGGTATCCTTTCCGGATGAGGTGGTGGTGTACGGCGGAGGTGGCCAGCAGGGAAGGGATCGGCGCATGATCGGAATCGATAGCCCGGTCGGTGAGGATGAGGACTTCGAAGCCGTCTTCGACTGCGTCTACGGCATACCGGCAGAGACGGTCGAGGCCTGCCTGCAGGGAACCGGGTTTGCCATCGGCGCGGAAATAGGTCTGCAGGGTTTTGGCCTGGAAGACGCCGGTGTCGATGCTGCGGATCTTTTCCAGCTCATGGTTGCTGAGCACAGGATGCTTAAGGGCTACGCTGTGGCAGGCCAGGGGGTCTTCTTCCAGCAGGTTGGAGTTGCCGCCGACGAAGCTGGCGAGAGACATGACGAGTCTTTCCCGGATGGGATCGATGGGTGGGTTGGTAACCTGGGCGAACAGCTGTTTGAAATAGCTGCTGAGGTGCTGGGGCTGATCGCTCAGCACGGCCAGGGGGACATCGGTACCCATGGAGCCGAGCGGTTCTTTGCCGTCGAGGGCCATCGGTGCGATAAGGTTGTCGAGGTCTTCGGTAGAATAGCCGAAGGCCTTCTGGTATTTGAAGATCTGGTCGTGTTCGAGGTGGGTGAAGGCTACGCGGGGTTCGGGCAGCTCCTCGAGGCGGATCTTGTATTTATTGAGCCATTCGGCATAGGGCTGTTGTGAGCAGATGCCTTTTTTCAGTTCGTCGTCGCTGATGATCCTTTCCTGTTCGAGGTCTACGACGAACATTTTGCCGGGCTGGAGCCTGCCTTTCTCCTTGATCAGCCGGGGGTCGACCGGCAGTACGCCGGTTTCGGAGGCCATGATGACGCGGTCATCCGTTGTGACGCAATAGCGGGAAGGACGTAGCCCGTTGCGGTCGAGGGTGGCGCCGATGATCTTGCCGTCGGTGAAGGAGATCGAGGCGGGGCCGTCCCAGGGCTCCATGATGGAGGCATGGAATTCGTAGAAGGCCTTTTTCACGGGGTCCATGTCTTCGTTGCCGTCCCAGGCTTCGGGGATGAGCATCATCATGACGTGGGGCAGGGAGCGGCCACAGAGGGTCAGCAGTTCGATGACATTGTCGAGACAGGCGGAGTCGGATGCTCCCTCGGCGATGATGGGCAGCAGCATGTCCATCTCTTCTTTGCTGAAATAGGGTGTCGTGAATCCTTTTTCGCTTGTCTTGAGCCAGTTGAGATTGCCTTGCAGCGTATTGATCTCGCCGTTATGGGCGATATAGCGGAAAGGCTGGGCCAGTTTCCAGGACGGGAAGGTGTTGGTGGCGAAACGGGAATGGATCAGGCCGAAGGCGGAGACCACCCGTTTGTTACTAAGGTCCGGGAAATAGTTCCTGACCTGGCCGCTGGTGAGCTGGCCTTTATAGACGACGGTTTTATAAGAGAGGGAGGCCACATAGAAGCCGATGGCGTCCTTTTTAATCGTGTTGTTGATGGTGTTGGAGGCGTAGTTCCGGAGCAGGAAGAGTTTGCGCTCGAATTCGTCCGGTTGTTTGATATGGTCAGGGCAGGCGATAAATACCTGTTCCATGTCCGGCTCGACAGAAAGGGCGGTGGGACCGATGCCGTCGGGGTTGACGGGTACTTTGCGGTAGCCGAGGATTTCCAGGCCGAGTTTTTCTGCGGAGCGGGCGAAGATATCCCTGCATTCTTCCTTGAGGCGAATATCGCGGGGGAAGAAGAGCATACCGGCGCCGTACTTGCCGAAGGGGGGTAAATGGATGCCCAGGCGCACGCATTCGTCGAAGAAGAACTCGTGCGGTGTCTGGATCATGATGCCGGCGCCGTCACCGGTATTGTTCTCACAACCGCAGGCGCCGCGGTGTTCCATGTTTTCGAGGATCGTCAGCGCATCGGAGACGATCTGGTGGGATTTGTTGCTCTTGATATTTGCCACGAAGCCAATGCCACACGCATCGTGCTCAAATTCAGGGGAATATAGTCCGGTTTGTACCATGTTTAAAAGCAATATTAGACGTTATTCAATTTTTTACCCGAAACGTTAGATTTTCTTATGGCATGGTCGCGGTGATCGCAATAAAAATACGGAAAAAACCTCAAATATTAAAAATTATACTAAGTAACTGAACAGAGTGTCGTCTTTATTCAGTTCGGTATAGGTAATGTTGTATAAGGCCATGTTTTCCATCAGTTTTTGATAGTCTTCGCGAGCGGTAAGCTCGATCCCCACGAGGGCAGGGCCTGTCTCTTTGTTGTGTTTTTGCATGTATTCGAAGCGGGTGATGTCATCGTTCGGACCCAGGACGTGATTCAGGAATTCCCTCAGGGCGCCGGGGCGTTGGGTGAAGGTGACCAGGAAATAGTGTTTGAGGCCTTCGTACTGGAGGGATCTTTCCTTGATCTCCTGCATGCGGTCGATGTCATTGTTGCTGCCGCTGACGACGCAGACGACGGTTTTGCCTTTGATGGCTGCGGCGTAGTCATCGAGGCAGGCGATGCTGAGGGCGCCGGCGGGTTCGACGACGATGGCGTCTTCGTTGTAAAGGCGGAGGATGGTAGAGCATACCTTTCCTTCGGGTACGAGGTGCATATCGTCGAGGACTTCCCGGCAGATGTTGTAGGTGATCTCGCCGACGCGTTTAACGGCGGCCCCGTCGACGAAGCGGTCGATGCTGTCGAGGGTGACGGGATGGCCTGCGCGGAAAGCGGAGAGCATGGAGGGGGCGCCTTCGGGTTCCAGGCCGATGACCTTGGTGGCCGGCGAATAGGTTTTGAAGAAAGCGCCGGTACCGGAGGCTAGTCCGCCGCCGCCGACGGGTACGAAGAGGTAGTCTACCGGTTGTGCATCCCGGGGGAGGTCTTCGAGGATCTCGACGGCCACGGTGCCTTGTCCTTCGATGATGCGGAGATCGTCGAAGGGGGGGATGAAGACCATGCCGTTGTCCTGGGTGTACTGGCGGGCGGCGATGTTGCAGTCGTCGAAGGTATCACCGATGAGGACGATCTCGATATTGTCTTCCCCGAACATGCGTGTCTGGTTGATCTTTTGGCGTGGAGTGACGATCGGCATGAACACGACGCCTTTGACGCCGAGCTTATGACAGGAGTAGGCGAATCCCTGGGCATGGTTGCCGGCGCTGGCGCAGACGACGCCTTTAGCCAGTTGGTCGGCTGGGAGGCTGACCATCATATTATAGGCGCCTCGGAGCTTGTAGGACCGAACGACCTGGAGATCTTCTCTTTTGAGGAAGACGCGGCAGTCGTACTTGCGTGACAGGGCCTGGTTGAATGCGAGGGGGGTACGGTTGACGACCTTATTCAGGCGTTTGGCGGCTGCGTGGAAGTCGAGCCCCCAGCTCGCTGCTTTTTCCCGGAGAGCAGAGTTCTCCAGGGAAGGCGAGCCGGGGTTCGAAGCTTCTTGTATGGACGTTGTGTTGGACATTGACTTATATTAATTCGTAACGGCTTCGCCTTTGTTTGATTTGGTGGCGGTGCCGGGTGCGGGCTGGTTTTCGGGACGGAGGCTGCGGACGGTTTTGCCGGCTTGCCAGAGTTCGCTTTCGCGGAGTTCTTTGAGTTCGGCATCGAGCTTTTCGCGATAATCGGCCTGGCCGTTGGAATCGATGGAGCGTTTGGATTCTTTGCCGGCGGCTACGCTGTCATACAATTCGGTGAAGACGGGCAGGGTAGCGTCGCGGAATTTCTTCCACCAGTCGAGGGCGCCGCGTTGTGCGGTGGTGGAGCAGTTGGCGTACATCCAGTCCATACCGTTCTCTGCCACGAGGGGCATGAGGGATTGGGTGAGTTCTTCCACTGTCTCGTTGAAGGCTTCGGAGGGTGTATGGCCTTTTTTGCGCAGGACTTCATATTGTGCAGCGAAGATGCCCTGGATGGCGCCCATGAGGGTACCGCGTTCGCCGGTGAGATCGCTGTATACTTCCTTGCGGAAATCGGTTTCGAACAGATAGCCGCTGCCGACGGCGATGCCGAGGGCAACAACGCGTTCCTTGGCTTTTCCCGTTGCATCCTGGAAGATGGCGTAGCTGCTATTGAGGCCACGGCCCTGGAGGAACATGCGGCGCAGCGAAGTGCCGGAGCCTTTGGGGGCGACGAGGAATACGTCGACGTCCTTGGGAGGAACGATGCCGGTCTGTTCGTTGAAGGTGATGCCGAAGCCATGGGAGAAATAGAGGGCTTTGCCGGGGGTCAGATGCTTCTTCACGGTGGGCCATAGCTGGATCTGGGCGGCGTCGCTGAGCAGGTAGCAGATGATGGTGCCTTTCTGGAGGGCTTCTTCTATGTCGAAAAGTGTTTCGCCGGGAACAAAGCCGTCTCTTACTGCTTTATCCCAGGATTTCGAGTTTTTGCGCTGACCTACTATGACGTTGATGCCGTTGTCTTTCTGGTTGAGAGCCTGGCCGGGGCCTTGTACACCATAGCCGATGACGGCGACTACTTCGTTCTTCAGAACCTGTTGTGCTTTGGCGAGCGGGAATTCTTCGCGGGTAACTACGTTTTCTTCTACTCCGCCGAAATTTAATTTTGCCATGAAATGTTTATTTGAGTGTTTATGTGATTTTTTATCGGGTGGTTTTGGCGCCGCGCCGCTGGTGAGGCGTGGGGCCGGTTACATACTGAATACCTGGTCTTGTTTGTCGAGGTATTCGTTTTCGACGATCTCTTCGCCGGGCTCGGTCAGTTCGAATTCCTTAAGCTTTTCATGGAAACCTTTGCTGTCCTTGATGATGGCTACGCGGGCGCTGCGAACGAATTCGATGAGCCCGAGGGGTTCGAGTACGGCAACGAGCCGGTCGGTCTCTTCGCGCTGGCCGGTGGTTTCGAATACGGTATAGTCTTTACGGATCACGACGGCGCGGGCCCCATATTCGCGGAGCAGTCTTTCCACTTTCACTTTTTCAGCGATCTCGTCGGTGGACACTTTATAAAGGGCCAGCTCCTGCCAGATGATCTCTTCATTGGTGTTATAATAGGCTTTGAGGATCTCGACCTGTTTTTCCAGCTGGCGGCAGAGTTTGCGCACTACTTCTTCCGTTTCGTTGATGACGATGGTGAAGCGGTGGATACCTTCGACTTCGGAGGGAGAGGTATTCAGGCTCTCGATATTGATCTTCCGGCGGGAAAACAGGATGGCGATACGGTTGATGAGGCCGATCTGGTTTTCCGTGTAGACGGTGATGGTATATTCCTGTTTATTTGGGCTCATTGCTGACGATTTAGTGTTGTTTAAAAGCTTGGATGCGTAATCTTTTATAGTCGGCGAACCAGGTATGGTTTTTATAGTGAGTAGGCCTCAGTGTCTCCTGGATCTCTTCGAGTATCGTATCGATTTCCGTCTCGGGGATGTCCTTGAAGAAGGCGTTACCGAACATGCGGATCCAGTCTTTGATACCATTGTCCGTGTCCTGCAACTGGGTAGGTCTGTCGAAGTGAGCGGCGAAGAAAATGCGGAAGCCTCTTTTTTCCAGCAGGGTGGTATATTCGGCGAGGGAGGGAAAATACCAGATCTGGGTGGCGGCATTGCGGTAATAATTATGCCGGGTGAGAACTTTACGGATAGCCACAAGGATCTCTTCGACGTTGCCTTTGCCGCCCATTTCGAGGATGAGGCGGCCGCCGGGGCGGAGGCAGTGGTAGATATGGTCGATGGCGGATTCTTTTTCGAGCACCCAGTGGAGGGTTGCATTAGAGAACACGGCATCGAAGGGGGTATCGAAATGGAAGTCGGTAGCCGACATCACCCGGAGGTCGAGATCCGGATAGGCGGCGCGCGCGCGTTCGATCATAGCCTGGGACTTATCGATGCCGATAACGCGGGCGCCGGCGTGTGCGATCAGGTGGGTGAGGTGGCCGGTGCCGCAACCGAGGTCGAGGATCCTTTCTCCCTGGAGGGGGTGGAGGAGCAGGACGACGTCTTCCCCGAATTTGAAGACAAAGTTATATTTGTCGTCGTAGAGGGGGGCGTTCCATTTTATGTCGTTGGCGGTGGTCATGTTTTTTTATTTAAGTCTGATTTCACTAACGCTGCATCCCTGGGGCACCATGGGGAAGACGTTGTTTTCCTTACCGGTGAAGACTTCCAGCAGATAGGCGCCTTTGTGATCGAGCATAGCTTTGAGGGCGCTGTGCAGGTCTTTCCTGTCGCTGATGCTTTGTCCTTCGATATAATAGGCCTTGGCCAGGGCGACGAAGTCGGGGCTGGTGATGTCCACGAAGGAATAGCGTTTGTCATGGAACAGCTGCTGCCATTGGCGGACCATACCGAGGAAGCGGTTGTTGAGGATGAGGATTTTGACGTTGACGTTGAATTGCATGATGGTGCCGAGTTCCTGCAGGGTCATCTGGAAACCTCCGTCGCCGATGATGGCGACGACTGTACGATCGGGGGCGCCGAATTTGGCGCCTATGGCGGCGGGCAGACCGAAGCCCATGGTGCCGAGGCCGCCGGAGGTGACGTTGCTTTTCGACTGGTGGAATTCGGCATACCGGCAGGCTACCATCTGGTGCTGGCCGACATCCGACACGATGACGGCATTACCGCCGGTGAGTTCGTTGAGGGTTTTGAGCACTTCGCCCATGGTCATTTCATCCGAGGTGGGGTTGAGTTCGTCCTTGATGACGGCGTCTACCTCTTGTCGGTAGAGATCCTTAAACTTTGCCAGCCATTCGGGGTGGGTCTTTTGCTGGATCATTTCCGTCAGCAGGGGAAGGGTTTCCTTGCAGTCGCCCCAGACGGGGACGGTTGTTTTGACATTCTTATCTATTTCGGCCGGGTCGATATCCAGGTGGATGACTTTGGCCTGTTTGGCGTATTTGTCGAGGCGCCCGGTGACGCGGTCGTCGAAGCGCATGCCGATGGCGATGAGGACGTCGCATTCATTGGTGAGGACGTTGGGGCCGTAGTTGCCGTGCATGCCGAGCATGCCGACATTCAGCGGATGATCCGTGGACAGGGCGCTGAGGCCGAGGATCGTCCATGCGGCGGGGATGCCGGATTTTTCGACGAATGCCTGAAATTCCTTTTCTGCTTTGCCGAGGATGACGCCCTGGCCGAAGAGGATGAAGGGTTTTTTCGCTTCGTTGATGAGTTTCGCGGCTTCGGCGATATATTCTTTGCGGACGATGGGTTTGGGGCGATAGCTGCGGATGTGTTCGCAGCGGGTATATCCTTCGTAGCTGAATTTCTGCAGCTGGGCATTCTTGGTGATGTCGATGAGGACGGGTCCGGGACGACCGCTGCCGGCAATATAGAATGCCTTGGCCAGGACGGCGGGGATTTCCGTGGCATCGGTGACCTGGTAGTTCCACTTGGTCACGGGGGTGGTGATATTGATCACGTCGGTTTCCTGGAAGGCATCCGTGCCGAGGAGGTGGGCGAAGACCTGACCGGTGATGCAGACGAGGGGGGTGCTGTCGATCATGGCATCGGCGAGGCCGGTGACGAGATTGGTTGCGCCGGGGCCGCTGGTGGCGAAGACGACGCCGGTCTTGCCGGAAGTCCGGGCGAAGCCTTGTGCGGCGTGGATTCCACCTTGTTCGTGCCGAACGAGGATATGGTTGAGGCGGTCTTTATAGTCATAGAGCGCGTCATAGATCGGCATGATGGCGCCACCGGGATAGCCGNNTTGGGCTTTGCTGCGGCTTTGCTTTTGGCGGCGGGGCTGCCGGATTTGGAGGCTGCGGCGGGCGCGGCTTCAGCGGTGGCTGAGCCTCCGGTCTTGGGCTTTGAATGGGTAGCGGTCGTCGTGATGTCTGCCATAAAAATATTTTTTAAAATTTAAATTTCATCGGTAACGCAGCCATCGGCGGCTGTTTTGACCTGTCGGGCATATTTGAACAGGATGCCATTGGCGGCTTTGAGGGCGGGCTGTTTCCAGGCTGCCTTTCTTTTGGCCAACTCATCCGGGCTGATCTTCAGGGTGATGGTGTTTTTTGTTGCGTCGAGTTCGATGCGGTCATCGTCGTGTACGAGGGCGATGGCGCCCCCTTCGTATGCTTCGGGGGTGATGTGGCCGACGACGAAGCCGTGGGTGCCGCCGCTGAAGCGGCCGTCGGTGATGAGGGCGATGCTTTTGCCGAGGCCTGCGCCGATGATGGCAGAAGTAGGCTTGAGCATTTCGGGCATGCCGGGTGCTCCTTTGGGGCCGACGTAGCGGATGACGACGACATCGCCGGACCGGATCTTGCCGGAGTTGATGCCGGCAATCAATTCGTGCTCGCCGTCGAAGACGCGGGCGGGGCCTTCGAAACGTTCGCCTTCCTTGCCGCTGATCTTGGCTACGCTGCCGCCTGAGGCCAGGTTGCCGTAGAGGATCTGCAGGTGGCCGGTAGCTTTGATCGGGCGTTCCAGCGGGTAGATGATATCCTGTTTTTCGAAGTCGAGGGAGGGGATGTCCTTAAGGTTTTCGGCCAGCGTCTTGCCGCTGACGGTGAGACAATCACCGTGAAGCAATCCTTTTTCCAGCAGGTATTTCATGACGGCGGGGATGCCGCCGTGCTGATGAAGGTCCTGCATGAGGTATTTGCCGCTGGGTTTGAAATCGGCGAGGACGGGGATCTTGTTGCTGATCGTCTGGAAGTCGTCTTGTGTCAGGGAGACGCCTACGCTGCGGGCCATGGCGATGAGGTGGAGCACTGCATTGGTGCTGCCGCCGAGGACCATGATGACAGTGATAGCGTTGTCGAAAGCCTTGCGGGTCATGATGTCCCGGGGCTTGATATCTTTTTCGAGCAGCAGGCGGATGGCGGCGCCGGCTGCGAGGCATTCCTGTTTTTTCTCTTCGCTGAGGGCGGGATTCGATGAGGAGTAGGGGAGGCTCATGCCGAGGGCTTCGATGGCGGCGGCCATGGTGTTGGCGGTATACATGCCGCCACATGCTCCGGCTCCG